>NZ_JABXJH010000011.1:0-85721 GCF_013373675.1 Bacteroides sp. L10-4 | reverse complement strand
GGGATTCAGACCCATTCAAAAGAGATGGATTGTGGAAAGAACATTCTCATGGATGGATTACAATAGAAGGCTCTGCCGAAACTATGAACTAACATTCGACTCGGCAGAGGAAATGGTCAAATTAGCCACTATAAGATTATTATTGAGGAATATTTAAACAGGCTCTAAAAAAACAGAATAATACAGATATTTATCAGTGTCCTGACCAGCACTTTCATTCTTTTCGTCCATCCTACTGCAAGTCTTCAATAATATTCGGCTTCAAAAGAAGACAATTAAAGGGATTTTTTGTACTTTTGCGCCTCAATAATAGTAATTTGTAATTTTGTAATTGTAAATTGTAATTAGATACTATGTTCGATAATTTAAGCGAGAGACTTGAAAGGTCGTTTAAAATTTTGAAAGGTGAGGGAAAAATCACCGAAATCAATGTTGCGGAAACCTTGAAAGACGTACGTAAGGCACTTTTGGATGCCGACGTGAACTATAAGGTTGCCAAAAATTTCACCGATACCGTTAAGGAAAAAGCCTTGGGACAAAACGTGCTGACAGCCGTCAAGCCCAGCCAGCTGATGGTAAAAATCGTGCATGATGAACTGACTCAGCTCATGGGTGGCGAGACTTCTGAAATAAACATCGATTCCAAGCCTGCCGTTATTTTGATGTCTGGTTTGCAAGGCTCCGGTAAAACAACTTTCTCCGGAAAGCTGGCTCGTATGCTGAAGAGCAAGAAAAACAAAAGACCGTTATTGGTGGCTTGTGACGTATACCGTCCTGCTGCCATCGAGCAGTTACGCGTACTGGCTGAACAAATTGACGTACCGATGTACTCGGAACCGGACAGCAAAAATCCGGTAGTCATTGCCCAAAATGCCATCCAAGAAGCCAAAGCCAAAGGCTATGATCTTGTAATCGTCGATACCGCCGGGCGCCTGGCTGTAGACGAAGAAATGATGAACGAGATTGCCGCTATTAAGCAAGCCATCAATCCGAACGAAATTCTGTTCGTAGTGGATTCGATGACCGGTCAGGATGCTGTAAACACCGCCAAAGAATTCAATGAACGACTTGATTTCAATGGTGTAGTATTGACCAAGTTGGATGGTGATACCCGTGGTGGTGCCGCCCTTTCTATCCGTTCGGTGGTTGACAAGCCCATCAAGTTTGTAGGTACTGGTGAAAAGTTGGATGCCATAGACCAATTTCACCCCTCACGCATGGCTGACCGTATCCTCGGTATGGGTGACATCGTATCTTTGGTGGAACGTGCGCAGGAACAATATGACGAGGAAGAAGCCAAACGCCTGCAAAAGAAGATTGCCAAAAACCAGTTCGACTTCAATGATTTCCTAAGCCAGATTGCACAAATCAAGAAAATGGGAAACTTAAAGGAACTCGCCTCCATGATACCAGGTGTAGGCAAAGCCATCAAGGATATAGACATTGACGACAATGCCTTTAAGAGTATTGAAGCCATCATTTACTCCATGACTCCGGAAGAACGCAGCAATCCGGCCATTCTGAACGGTTCACGTCGCCAGCGCATTGCCAAAGGTAGCGGTACGAATATTCAGGAAGTAAACCGCCTGCTGAAACAGTTTGACCAGACCCGCAAGATGATGAAGATGGTCACCGGCAATAAAATGGGCAAGATGATGCCGAAATTAAAAAGATAAGATAATAGCCTATGACACTGATTGATGGAAAAGCAATTTCAGAGCAAGTAAAGCAAGAGATTGCAGCAGAAGTAGCCGAGATAGTGGCTCATGGGGGGAAACGCCCACATCTGGCCGCTATTCTTGTAGGACACGATGGAGGTAGCGAAACCTACGTCGCTGCCAAAGTGAAAGCATGCGAAGTTTGCGGATTCAAATCCTCCCTTATCCGTTACGAAGTAGATGTTACAGAAGAAGAGCTACTTGCCAAAGTACGCGAATTAAATGAGGACGCAAATGTGGATGGTTTTATTGTACAGCTTCCCTTGCCCAAACATATCTCCGAGCAAAAGGTTATTGAAACCATCGATTACCGCAAGGACGTAGACGGTTTCCATCCCATCAATGTGGGACGGATGTCTATTGGTCTTCCCTGCTATGTATCCGCTACCCCCAACGGTATCCTTGAACTGCTGAAGCGTTATCAGATAGAAACTTCAGGTAAGAAATGCGTGGTATTGGGCCGCAGTAACATTGTCGGCAAACCCATGGCTGCCCTAATGATGCAGAAAGCTTATCCCGGTGATGCCACAGTAACCGTATGCCACAGCCGCAGCAAAGATTTGATAAAGGAATGCCAAGAAGCAGACATCATCATTGCTGCATTGGGACAACCGAACTTTGTTAAGACAGAAATGGTCAAGGAAGGTGCTGTCGTTATTGATGTAGGTACTACCCGTATACCCGATGCTTCCAAGAAATCCGGATTCAAGTTGACCGGTGATGTGAAATTTGATGAAGTAGCTCCTAAATGTTCATTCATCACTCCCGTACCGGGAGGCGTAGGTCCGATGACCATCGTTTCCCTTATGAAAAATACATTGCTCGCCGGCAAAAAAGTAATCTATCAATAATAAGGTAATGAAAATGCTTGCCATTTTAATTGCTGCTTTACATAGCATGGGGATGTGTCAAAACTAAGACACATCCCCTTCTTTTTTTGTCTATGCGACTATTTTTTTAGCAATTAGGTAATAAGGCTTAATATTCGTCGTATTTTGAGTCACACGTGGTCTGATAAAGATAAATATAGTGTGTGCACTCCTTCTCTTTCCTGCTTTTAGTAGTTTTGTACACATTTTTTTGACATTAAAAGCTATAGCAAAGAAGGTAAAGTCCATTGTAACCTTGTCTTCTCCCACATGCCGGAACCTTTTGTATGCCATGTTGTGTTTCATTTGTCCAAAAACTGCTTCCGGTTCTATACATCGCCTTCCCCTCTGCCTGATGCCTTCTTCCGGGAGTAACCTTTCCCGTGCCTGCCGTTTGTATTGGTTTAACTGGTGGTTGACTTCTATAATATGGTTCTCCCGAGCTTTAAAGTAACTGCCACGCAAAGGACACCCTTCACGTCTTTGTGCTTTATACCGGGCACTTTCGGTGATGTATCCGCTCTCTGTTTTGTCACGTCCAGTTCCTATACGGTTCATGTGCTGCCCCATAGGACAAACTTAATAATCCCCCCCGCATTGTAATGGAGACTCTCCGCATGGAATGGATTGGGGGTATAACGGGGAGGCTGTTCTTTATGGAAGTGGTTGTACTTGACAAAGGCTTCTATCCCATTATCTTGCATGAACCGATAATTTTCTTCCGATCCGTAACCGGAGTCTGCCACACCGACAGTTAGTAAGCGGTTATAGCGTTGCTCAAAGGAGTGGAAGAAAGGCATGAGGGTCAGTGTATCGGTTAGGAAACAGTCGGAAGTCTATGAGGAATTGGTTCCCGGTACCTATTTGCAGATTATATCCGGGTTTGGTCTGCCCATTTCTCATGGCGTCTTCTTTCATGCGCATGAAGGTGGCATCAGGATCGGTCTTGGAGTAGGAATTGCGTTCTCCAAGAGTATCAAAATGGTTGTCGTATTCCATCAACTTGTCACGGTACTGCTCAAGTTCCCGGACCTGTTTCTTCTTTTCCCGGATGACTTTCTTTTGTTCCTTGTCCTTTGTTACAGGCTGGTGTTCCAGCACCTCTTTAAGTCCATTCACTATATCTGAGAGCATGGCGGGAGTGAACTCTACGGGTGTTTCTTGCATGGAGTTCTCTTGGGCTATGACTTCATCCACCTGCTCCAGGAGAATGCGGATCTTATCCATCAGCTTTGTACGGTTCTTTTCGACTGTCTTGCGCCAGACAAAAGTATATTTGTTGGCTTTGGACTCAATCTTGGTTCCGTCGATATACTCTACATCAAGGCTGATGAAACCTTTGTCGGCAAGGACAAGAACCAACTGCGTGAATACGTTGTTTATCTCCTCCTTTACACGGTTACGGAAACGGTTGATGGTTATGAAATCCGGATGCTCATGACCGGCAAGCCAGATATAATGAATGTCACGCAAAAGAAGCTTCTCTATTTTACGACAGGAATAGATATTATTCATGTAAGCGTAGATAATTACCTTGAGCATCATTTTAGGATGATAAGCTGAGCGCCCCGTTTCTTTATAAAGCTTCTTGAAATTATCAAGATTGAGATTATCAACAACTGCATTGACTATGCGGACAGGGTCGTCCGCAGCTATGTTTTCATCAATTCTTCCAGGAAAAAGAACTGTTGGGTTGGGAATGTAAGGACGAAAATGTAACTTTGCCATAACGAAAAATTTTATGCCTAAAGACACAAAAACTTTGGGTAATAACAAAGCCCGGGCTTGTGAAAGTCAGGTCTTTGTGCATAAAAAGAGGTTGTGCCAGCGTTTTGACACTCCTCATGCTATTATTCGTAGATGACATGATGCAGCATCAGGTACAAATAAATGCAGTATATGTATCTGAAGGAAAATATGACTACTTCTCCGGTATTCGTTCGCAGGCACCTACTAGAATCTGTCAAATCGCAGACAATACTATCCTCTGTTCATCTGCAGAAACGACTTTCGCATTACTCTGTTCCATTATACTTACGGCATCAAGGTTACCTCTTCCAATATCGTAACTATATTAATAAGAATACCATCCTGCAAGATATCCAAAGTGCCAAAGTACGCCAACCAGATGCCATCATTATCTGCATACATTGAGAAGAGGAATATCAGTCCCTTCCCAACCGTGAACAACGCGAGCCAGCCAATTGGTTGCTCCAACAAGGCATAACACATACTATCGGTTTACCCCCTCACGTCATTTAATCGACGGAACTACGTACCAACAGTACTGAACAGCACATCATAGTCTACTCCTTGGGAAATTTCATCTCCAATATGAGTAAGACTAGCACTGACAGCGGCCTCATTATCACTTTGCAGTTGGAAAAACATCCTCTCTCCCTACCCACCTGTCCCTCTTACATCGGTCAGAGTCAGACACCCCTGCCATTTTTCCCGCAAAACATTTAACACCGGAAACCCGTAAATACCTGGAAATCTTCATTAAAAGTTCCCTATAGCTGCTCTAGCAGCACAATGTAGATATTTACGAGAAGAAAAAATAATGCAGAAATCTCAAAAAAAAACGTTTCATTCTTTGCATTATTAAAAATTATCCCTACCTTTGCACCGCATTTAAGAAATGCACTAACATGGTGGCTGTAGTTCAGTTGGTTAGAGCGTCAGATTGTGGTTCTGAATGTCGTGGGTTCGAGTCCCATCTGCCACCCGCAAAAGAGGAAATTCAAAAGAATATTCCTCTTTTTTTGCTATTACCCTCACCCCGCCAGAGAACGGGTCAGTAGAAAATTGTTCCAAAACAATGCATTATCCGGATTATTGATGTTGATTGGAATCTTTTTGAATTCATGGCAAATGGGGCTATTGGCTGTAAGTAGCAACATAATAAGTACGTTGACAGCCCTTATCTCAGGACTTCACTACCCCTTTTATCCTTTCTGTATGGATGCTGTTGGGATTGTGCAGTTGGCTGATGCCTGACATGCTACTCGTCTCTGATACAGAAACACCCGCTTCTTCCTCCATAAATTACTTACAATGTTTCAATATGGGTATAGGCCAGGTGATGTTTCAAGGAAACATGATGACCGGACTATTTTTCCTTGCAGGCATTCTCGTGAATTCCCGGAATGCAGCAGTATATACCATATTGGGAGCACTTCCCCCTCCTCCTAGCCATATTATTGGGAGTGGATTCCAAAGCTTTGAATATGGGTCTGATGGGATATAATGGCGCATTGTGTGCCCTTGCTTTAGGAGGTAAAAGCTGGATGAGCTGTATATGGGCTGTATGTTCCGTTTTACTCTCTGTTGTATTGCAAATTGTGGGAATGAATTGGGGAATTATTACATTGACCGCACCTTTCGTTCTCTCCGTATGGCTGACAATGGGAATAAAAATCTCTATCTCTTTTTCAAATTAGGCAGAAAGCAAGCCACTAACCCCAACAAAGGCATAAAAGCGCATACATTATAAACAGCCTCGATACCATATTTATCAGCCATACCTCCCAACACAGCCGAAGCGATACCGGCAATTCCAAAAGCGAAACCAAAGAACAATCCGGAAATCAAACCCAACTTATTGGGTAGCAATTCCTGGGCGTACAGCAATATGGCAGGAAAAGCGGAAGAAAGCATCAGACCGACACAGAAACTCAGCACTACCGTCCATGCAAGCCCTACATGAGGCATCATCATACTGAATGGAGCCGTTCCAGGAATGGAAGCCCAGATAACATACTTACGTCCGACCCTATCACCTACGGGACCTCCCACCAATGTTCCGATGGCAGTGGCCACCAGAAAGACAAACAAAAAGAACTGTGAGTCTTGAACAGTGACACCAAATTTATGAATCAGATAGAATGTATAGTAGCTCGTCAAACTTGCCATATAGATATATTTGGAGAAGATAAGTATCAGCAAAATACTTATGGACAACACCGTCATCCTTGAAGAAAGGGGACGTTCTATCTTTCCTGCCACAAACATCGGGCTTTTCTTGATGTGGTTCAAGTAGGAACGAAACCAACGGCATATAGGAATCATTACCACGATAGCAATCAAGGCAAAAGCCGTGAAAAAGGCAATGTATCTCCTCCCGTAAGGAGCTACCAGCAAAGCCACCAGCAACGGTCCAAGTGAGCCTCCCAAATTCCCACCCACCTGAAACAGAGACTGCGCCAGTCCGCGTTTTCCGCCGGAAGCCAGAAAGGCAATGCGCGATGCCTCTGGATGGAGTACAGACGAACCGATACCCACAATGAATACCGAAGCCAGCAACCAATACAGATTAGTAGCAAAAGCCAGATTCATGATACCGACCAAAGTAAAGCCCATACCTATCGGCAATGACCAGGCAATGGGGCGCTTATCAAAGAACAATCCCATTAGAGGCTGAAACACGGACGCCGACATCTGATACACTAACGTAATCAGACCAATCTGGACAAAACTCAAGGATAAATCCTCCTTGAACAAAGGGTATACCGCCGAAATGACTGATTGCAGCATATCGTTCAAGCAATGCGAAATACTCAATGCTATAAGAATTGGAAAAGCAATTCTACGGATAGTAGGCCTCTGATTCTGTATCATCTTATATTGTCTATTACAAAAACGGTGCAAAGGTACGTAAAAAACACATATCCAATCCACATTTAGACAAAACTCCCCGATTCCCTGCGCAGTTCAGCCGAGAATCGGGGAGTTTTATCTTTACCGGTTATCTTTATCAGTTCAGCAATCCCGGATTGGCTTCTGTCGCCTCTTTCGGAATGGCCAATGTATAACGAGCATCATCTTCTTCGAGTACATAACGCGTACCGCCAAGCACTTTCTCCAAACGCGGACGGGTGGAACGACGAAGGTCAAACCAGCGATGTCCTTCAAAAGCAAGTTCACGGGCACGTTCATCTAATATTTCCTGTACCAACGCTTCCTTATTCATGGCATTGACAACAACGATTTTCGCTTCGTAGGCCTCCGGTGCATAACGTTTCCGCATCAGTTCCAGCAGGCGGGTACGTGCCTGAGGCAGTTGTCCAAGTTGGGCGGCAGCCTCGGCAGCCGTCAGATATATTTCACCTACACGGAAAGTACACAAGTAGTTATTGCTTCCCGCCTTCTTATTCTTCCGAAAACCTTTTTCATCCGTTTCAGCAAAATATTTGTCCAGCCGAAGGTCGTTCTCAGCATAAAGGGAGAGAAAAACCGGAGTAGCTAGAGCAGCCCCATTGATTGTACTGCTCAGAGGTGTCTCCAGTGGAGTAATATTTTCCACGGAATTATAACTGTTAGGAAGAGTTGCAGCGGCATCATTCAAATCTACCAATACAGACTTCACGGCAAGCACTGCCTCAGCAGCATCCCAAGCCGCCTGCCACTCGCCCTTGTAAAGAGACACGCGTGACTGAAACGCCTCTACCGAAGCCGCATTGAAACGATATGAATATCTCTGTTCCCATTCTGCCTTCGTGACCAGTTTGCGTGCCTCGTCAATATCTGCTTGGATGGAAGTATAAACTTCTTCCACCGTATTGCGTTTCAGGACTTTCTCCAAATCCGTATCCAATTTCAGCGGTACCGATTTGGCATCCAAAGCTCCCTCCTTAGTATAGGGCTGTCCATAAAGATTTACCAATAAGAAATGTACATAAGCACGGAGCATATACGCTTCTCCTACAAGCTGATTTATCTCTTCCTCAGTGGCTTCCTTAATATCACTTCTGCTCTCAATAACATGATTGGCAATAAAAAGCACATTGTAATACTTGGCCCATTCAAACGATGAGGTATAGGCATTGGGAGCAAGGTCGTTCCAGCGCTCTATATCCATATAATAGTTCTGGTCGTATTCATTGTCACGCACCTGCATCTCGTCGGAACGGAAACAAGCCATTCCCCGGTCACTGAATTTACTCACGTCCTTATAAGAACGGGCAAGCAACGCTCTGTACTCAGCCAAAGAATTGGGAATGACACTACCGGTAGGCTGTATATCCAGGTAGTTGTCGCATGCCGCAAGCAGAAGCATGCAGGCCATTATCATCAGACTTATTGTTTTCTTCATTTTCTTTCTGCTTTTGAAGTTAGAAATTCAAGTTCAAACTGAATGTAACCGATTTGGGTACGGGAGTCGCATAAGGGTTGTACATCGACTCCGGATCCATGTAGTTATTATATCCCGAACCGAATACAAAGAGATTACGTCCCTCTACCGATACTGTTGCCGAGTTCATCCCCAGACGCTTTGTCAGGAGTTCAGGGATACGGTAGCCCAGACGCAGATTCTGCAAACGCACGTAGTTCAGCTTCTTCACCCAAATGTCCAAGTCCCTCCAGATGGGTTTGGCATCATACCAGGAATACTCCTCCGGGTTGGAAGCGCTTGTCATAAACGCCGGGAACTCAGTATCCGGATTCTCCGGTGTCCAGCGGTTCAAGACATCGCGGTTATAGTTCTTACCATAGTCAGGATTGATGATTTGATACGTAGGCTGTGTGCGTACATACCCGCCAAATGTCAAAGAGAAATTGACATTCAGTTCCCAGTTCTTATAGCTGAAGGTATTAATCAAACCTCCCGTATAAGGAGCATCGCTACTCCCGATATACGAGTAGAAGGTTCTCTCTTCGGCTGCAGTGACATCGGAAGAGGCAATGCCTATCCCCCACTCGTCCTTCAGGCGGTAGAGTTCCTTCAAGGTCACTTTCTCCCCTTCCGGGTTATAGAACATCATGTTACCGGTTTCCTTATCCACACCCGCAGTCTTCAAGGCGAAGATTGCTCCTACGGGATAGCCTTCACGACCCGGAGTGGTCTGCTGCTCCGGTATGTTTTCCTGTAGCACCTTATTGCCGTTATAAGCAAAATTGAAATTCGTGTACCAGGAGAAGTTCTTCGTCGTTATGTTACGGGTAGACAAACTGATTTCCACACCTTTGTTTTCCATACTTGCCCAGTTGACGTTCATGGAAGTAAAGCCCGTCTCTAAAGGAAGCATGCGCAGAGCTATCAAGTCGGTACCCTTACGGTAATAATAGTCCACGCTCAGGTTGATGGCTTGGTTCAATACAGAAAAATCAAAGCCGGCATTAACCGATTGCGTCTTTTCCCAACGTAATTTCTTGTTAGGAGCGGAATTAATGACAATCATGTCTTCCGACACACCGGGCAGAATGCTTTCCGACCGGTAGGTGCCCAACAGGAACGGAGAGGTATTCTTGTCAATGTTCCCCTGCAAACCGTAGGATGCACGGAACACCAAGTTATCCACCCACTTGGCCTGCTGCATAAACGGTTCTTGTGACAGACGCCACAAGGCACTGACAGAATAAAGAGGAAGATAGCGGTACTTCTTATCCACACCGAAAAGATCGGAACCGTCAAAACGGATACTTCCTCCCACCGTGTAGCGATTCAATAAAGAGTAAGAGGCCGTAGAGTAGAAAGATACATAAGCATTCTCCTTATACGTCGTCTGATGGAGCGGAAAAGACGTGGCGTAACTTTCGTTGGGAAAAATCACCGGTTTGGTCGTCAACGTCTTGCGGTCGAAGCCATACCCTGCCGAGAACAAGGTTTCATACCAGGTCTTGCGCAGCTCGGTACCCGCCATCACTTCCAGTTCATGAATATCATTGAAGCTGTCGCGATATTCTCCCATCGCCTTCCAAGTAATCTGTGAATTGGAGTTCTCATAAGACTTCTGCATACCTCCTTCGGGCAGGAAGTGTTTGGTTTCTCCGCCCTGGGAGTATTCGCTCAACTTATAGTAATAGCGCATAGCATAGCTTTCCCAGTCCGCTATTTCTTCTCTGGAAGTCTTTTCCAACTGATAGCCAAACTGGGAAGTCAGTTTCCACTTGTCATTGAACCGTAGCTCTGCATCAAATATAGATGAAAAAGAATTCACCACGCTTTCATTGGACGTGTTCTGCCGTTCTTCAAAGATGTTGAATCCTAAATCCTTATCAGTGTTGTTCTGAATATCGTAGTCGTAATTATAGTTGCCATTCTTGTCATAAAGTTCAAAATACGGATTAGCCTTGCGTGAATAGAACACGGGATTCGACATACCGTATGCATCTGTCAAGTAATTGGTATTTTTGCGACGGTTGGCAAACATGGAGGCATCCACTTTCAGTATACTGTTCACCTTATAGGAAGTCTTTCCTACCAAGTTGAAACGGTCCATACCCACACCGTCCACATTTCCATCCTCTTTATAATAACCGAAAGAGGTATAATACGTAACCCTTTCCGTACCGCCGGAAAGGCTCAAGTTATATTCCTGGCTGAAAGCATCGCGGAAAAGGATATCTCCCCAGTTTGTATTAACACTCTTCAAACGGTTGATGGCAGCTTGTGTATCACTGCTCAAGGCATCCCATCCTCCATTCTGAAAAGCAGACAACTCATTGTAATTGGAAAGAATATTATATACGCCTCCTTTATGATTGTCCGGAGAATAGTTATCACGGATTATATCCATTTCCAATCCTACTTTCTCCGCTGAGTTCAGCAAGTTCAACCGGTCAAGGCTCAATGTAGGAGTATAGGCAAACCGGGACGAGAAACTGATAACCGGTTTACCGACCTTCCCTTTCTTTGTTGTAATCACAATGACGCCATTGGCTGCCCTCGCACCATAGATGGCAGTGGCTGCCGCATCCTTCAGGATGGTGATATTCTCAATATCTGCCGGATTCAAGCCTGCAATGGAAGATTGCTTCATGTTGGTGATGTCATTCAGCTCATCCGGTTCGGGAACATCCGTTCCCTCCAAAGGAATGCCGTCCAGCACCCACAAAGGGTCTTGTGTACCATTCAATGAAGCGGTACCGCGAATGCGTATCTTTGCCGGAGCACCCGGAGCACCGGAAGTCGGGCTGACAGAAAGTCCGGCAATTTGTCCGGCAAGTGCCTGGTCGATACTTTTTACCGCACCGATGGTCTCGTCCGATATATCCAGTTTGGATACCGCTGCCGTCAGCTTGCGGCGCTCCACTGTCTGGTAACCCGTCACAACAACGGCATCGAGCATTTGGGAAGATGCATGAAGTGTTATTTCATAATGTTCCTTTCCCGGAACAAGCTTCACTTCCAATACGTCATATCCCACGTAGCTACAAAAGAAACGGGTTATCCCCGCAGGTATAGCGATAGAGAACTGACCATCCACATCAGTGATGACCCCCATTGTAGTCTGAGCACTCCCCGCTTTTTTCAAGTCTTCCGCAGTCACATAAACGGAAGCACCGATAAGCGGTAGGTTATCCTCTGAAGATATTACTACGCCCCGGACTTTTTTCTCTGCAGCAAAAGCAGATGACAAAGCTCCTACAAGGCATAGCAAAACGATTAATACACGTTTTTTCATGCGTTACATATAAAATAAATTAATACTCTATTGAAAAGATAAATCACTTTACTCCTAATGCTGTATTGATACGCAAAATCAAATCCTTATAATGATATTTAATGGCTATATCCGATGTACTCAAACGGCTCTGAAGCAGTTCCTTGATGCGGAGCAACTCACCACGCTTCACAGAAATGACATCAGATACGCGGTTTATCTGCGAACCGTAGAAGTTCAGTTCGCGGTGGGCACCCATACGGTCGGCATCCAAGGTCTTACCGGCATGCTCGTCACAACTGCAAAGGGCAGTCTGATGGTCTAGCAAGAAGTGGTTGTCCATCAGTTTTTTGTTTATTTTCACTCCTTCGCTTTCGGCAGCTGCTGTAATCAGTGCATCTACGAAGTTCTTCTGCAAGGCGCGTGTCATGACGTCCGGCAAGGCACCGCGTTCCGTAGTGGCAAAGATGTTGCGATGCAGGCCATCCATCAGCTCTACTACCGTGAAAGCCTTTTTGCCGTTCACCGATTCGTTCTCCAACATACGCATCAGGCGGTTGTTGCCCAGCAAATCCCAAAGGATATAGGATTGGGCATTCTTCAGCACTTGTGTCGGTGCATTCTCCACTACGCCCAGCGGAGTGTTGCGCAGCAAGTAGGTGTACTCTCCCACTTCCGTGTCGAACAGCCATTTGGGATAGGTCAGCACTTCGTCCAGCAGGAACTTCAAGGCTGCTTGCTGCTTCTCTTTTTCTACGAAGGTATAGGTTTTCTGTCCGTCGCCCACAACGGTGTTTTCTATATAGATACCGCCAATGTTTGCCAATACATGATAAAGATAATTGTTCCATTGGTTGATAACCGCATAGTATAGGCGGGAAGCTTCTTCATAAGTCTGTCCCTTCTCGCCGGTAGTAGTCCATTGGATGATTTGAGGAACAATACGCTTCAAGTTCTCAATGCCCAGCAGAGACGAGCGGACAGCATCATCTCCCAAATCTTCATTCTGCGCACGCGGGTCTACTGCATCACGTACATCCTGCGCCTCACTATATTTATATAAACGGTCTGCATGACGGCTCAGGAAGTCGGCAAGCAAATCCTTCTCTGCCTCTGGGGTTTCTTTACCATACCAACGATAGCCGTATTCTATGGCAAACATATCATACGGACCGATATGGGGAGAAAGCGCCGTAACACCGTCACCCGGCTGTGCCACATAGTTGAAACGTGCATAGTCCATGATAGAGGAGGAAGTGGTATTCATACAGTCCGTAAATGTTCTGGAACGCAGGGAATCTGTCGGAAAAGTCCAGGAAGCAATCATATTGTGACGCAAGCCCAGCGAGTGACCCACTTCATGGCATGCCACAAAACGCATGGCATCACCCATCAGTTCATCCGGCAGCCTTACTCCTCTTGCTTCGGGACGTACGACACCGGTTTGCACTGTAATCCATTCCTGAAGCATGCCCAGCACATTATGCCACCACATGATGTCCGCTTCCAATATCTCACCCGAACGGGGGTCGAGGATAGAGGGACCCATGGCATTGGCTTTGGTGGAGGCGGCATAGGTCAGCACGGAGTAGTTCACGTCATCCTTATCCACATTCATGCTGTCCGTCAACTCCCTTGCAACGATGGCATTCTTGAATCCGGCACGTTCAAAAGCAGCCTGCCAATCCTCGATTCCCTGCTTGATATATTTCCGCCAACGATAGGGAGTGGAGTTCTCAATGTAGAACACAATCGGTTTGGCCGGTTCCACCAATTCACCGCGAAGGTAACGCTCCCGGTCTTCTGGTTTCGGTTCCAGACGCCAGCGAGTGATGAACGGTTTCTTGTCTACACGCTGCTGACCGTCACTGTAATTCAATAACGGATTGGTAAAATAACCTACACGCGGACTATCCAGACGTCCCATCATCGGTTTCTCCGGCAACAGCAACAGAGAGGAACTGACTTCGACCGTAACAAACACAGTCGTTGTTCCCTCGGTCACCTTAGTAGTCAGTTCGGAAGTAGCTACCACATTGTTCTCAAAAGCTTTGATAGATAAAATGCGGGAGAGATTCTTGATGGCTGAAGTTCCCAGGTTGATATTCGTAAAGACATTATTGATACTCGTCTCCGTACCATCATAAATATCGTTGACCTTGACCACTATCATGGTAGAGTCGTTATTGAATGCCTCTATCTTGAAGCCAGCTATCAGCGGAGAAATATAATTATCTAGTACAGAATGCCGTATGGCATCCTCATCCGGTGCCAACGGAAGCGGACGACTCTGACGTACCAACAGTTTGTTGGCAGCCTTATCCAATTCAAAACGCACCATCTGATTTTCGTAATTCGTACCACGGTTTACACCCGCCTCATTCAGTTCGGAAGGAACACGCTGTAATTTATTTACTACCAGCATATCACGTCCCAGCAGCCTTGCCGGCACTTCAAAGTAATAATCGCTCTTCTTCTGGTAAACATTGAACATTCCCTTGCAGGCAATAGCACCGGAACCTGTCAATTTCTCATAGTCGCTCTTGGATTGAACGCTGTCCTTGGCTTCACTCTTCTTTTTCTTACGGAACCATCCCATAGCTTCGGGAGAAGCAAAATCAGATGTACCGGCATACAACAATACGGCAGGCTCACACATGAGTACTCCCGCAACTGCCACGACTGGCAGGATTGTCTTCAATTTCATCAATTCAAACTCTAACTTTAATGCAACAATAGTCCGTTAACTCTCTCTGACGTATGTTAATAAATACCAACCGCCAGTCTGTTCCACCTCCATAGAACGGTAAACGGGGCGCAAAGATAGTAAAAGTATATTTTAAAAGTCACTAAACAACGCTCATTTATGTTTTTCCATAAACAATATGAAGACTTTTACATATATATCACTTTTTCTCCTATCCTCTATCATTTCTTCTTCACATAAGATTTTGTACCATTGATACCAAATTATCTTCCCCAAGTGGAGGCAAAACAATGATAATATTGTATCTTTGCACCGTTTTTAACTTAGAAAATAAATAAGATAACAACAATATGATAGCTAAAATCAATCAGCTTCTGCAGGAAGTAGAGGCGCTGAAAGCCGCTAACGCCGAGGAATTAGAGGCACTCCGCATCAAGTACCTCAGTAAAAAAGGAGCCATTAATGACTTGATGGCAGATTTTCGCAATGTAACCGCCGAACAGAAAAAAGAGGTGGGTATGCGCTTGAACGAACTGAAAAACAAAGCACAAGAAAAGATTGCCGCTTTGAAAGAACAGTTCGAAAGCCAAGATACCGGCTGTGACGATATTGACTTGACCCGTTCAGCCTACCCGGTAGAATTAGGAACCCGCCATCCGCTCTCCATCGTGAGAAACGAAATCATCGATATATTTGCCCGTATGGGATTTAACATTGCCGATGGACCGGAAATGGAAGACGACTGGCACGTATTCTCCTCCATGAATTTTGCCGAAGACCATCCGGCACGCGACATGCAGGATACATTCTTCATCGAAAATGATACAGAAAACGTATCACACAGCATCATTCTTCGTACACACACTTCCAGCGTGCAAAGCCGTGTTATGGAGACTACACAGCCTCCTATCCGCGTACTTTGTCCGGGACGTGTATACCGTAATGAAGCCATCAGCTACCGCGCACACGCATTCTTCCACCAAGTAGAAGCCTTATACGTAGATTGCAATGTGTCTTTCACTGACTTGAAGCAGGCCTTATTGCTCTTTGCTCAAGAGATGTTCGGCAGTGACACCAAGATTCGTCTACGTCCTTCCTATTTCCCCTTCACAGAGCCGAGTGCCGAAATGGATATCAGCTGCAACATCTGCGGCGGCAAGGGCTGTCCTTTCTGCAAGCATACGGGTTGGGTAGAAATTCTGGGATGCGGTATGGTAGATCCGAATGTATTGGAGCTGAACGGAATAGACAGCAAAGTGTATAGCGGATATGCCCTGGGTATGGGTATCGAACGCATCACCAACTTAAAATACCAGGTGAAAGATCTTCGTATGTTCTCTGAAAATGACACACGCTTCTTGAAAGAATTCGAGAGTGCTTACTAAATATAGTGAATAACGGTTAGTGATTAGTGATTAATAAGTTGCGCATTCTCAGCATATCATTAATCATTAATCATTAATCACCCATCACTAACCACTCATCGCTAACCACTATTTTTCGCTATGGCAAAAGACAAACTTGTAACCTCCGGCTATTGCCTTATCCTGGCTGCCAATTTCCTTTTGTATTTTGCCTTTTATCTGATACTACCGGTTCTTCCATTCTACTTGACTGAGGTATTCCATACCGGAAATGCAGCAGTAGGTGTCATCTTGTCATGCTATACCATTGCCTCACTCTGTATACGCCCGTTTTCGGGATACCTGCTCGACACACTGGCCCGCAAGCCTCTTTATCTGGTGGCATATTTCATCTTTATCACCATTTTCGCAGGTTACATGTTGGCGGGAGTCCTATCCATATTCATTATGTTGCGGGTTGTCCACGGCCTTGCATTTGGAATGGTTACTGTAGCAGGAAATACAATTGTGATTGACATTACCCCTTCATCCCGTCGCGGCGAAGCCGTAGGATATTATGGACTGATGAACAATACAGCCATGAGCTTCGGTCCAATGATTGGCCTTTTCATGCATGACATATATTCTTTTGAAACGATTTTCACCTGCTCGCTCATATCGGGAACTATCGGTTTTGTTGCCGCATGCCTCGTCAAGACCCCACCCAAACAACCCGTCAAACGAGAACCTATCTCATTGGACCGCTTTGTGCTACTGAAAGGTATCCCGGCAGGAATCGCACTTCTCTTGCTTTCCATACCATATGGCATGACAAGTACTTATGTAGCCATGTATGCCAAAGAAATAGGAATTACCTTGAATTCCGGATTGTTCTTTACTTTTATGGCCGTCGGCATGGCAGTGTCCCGTATGTTCTCCGGCAGACAAGTGGATAAGGGACGTATCACCCAAGTCATAACTTTAGGGTTGTATCTAGTATGTAGCTGTTTCTTCATATTGTCCACCTGCGGACTATTGATGAAGACCGTCCCGGAACTGACAAACATATTGTTTTTTATGGTTGCCCTCCTATTAGGAGTAGGCTTCGGAACAATGTTCCCCGCCTTCAATACGCTGTTCGTAAACCTGGCTCCCAACAACCAGCGCGGAACAGCAACCTCTACCTACCTGACTTCATGGGATGTAGGCATTGGCATAGGTCTGACAGCAGGAGGTTATATCGCACAGATTACCTCCTTCGATATGGCATATTTTTTCGGAGCTTGCCTCACGGTTATCTCCATCTTCTATTTCAATCTGAAAGTATCTCCTCACTATCATAAAAACAAATTAAGATGAGAAAGAAAGAGCGTTATGAAAAAATCCTTGCTTGGTTTAGGGAGAACGTTCCTATAGCCGAAACAGAGTTGCATTATGACAATCCGTTCGAACTGTTGATAGCGGTTATTCTCTCTGCACAGTGTACGGACAAACGCGTCAATATGATTACCCCTGCCCTTTACCGGGACTTTCCTACTCCCGAAGCACTCGCTGCTACTACTCCCGACGTGGTATACGAGTATATCCGCAGCGTGTCCTATCCAAACAACAAGGCCAAACACCTTGTAGGCATGGCTCAAATGCTGGTGAAAGACTTTCACAGTGAGGTCCCCGATACTCTTGAAGAACTGGTAAAACTACCCGGTGTAGGCCGCAAAACAGCCAATGTCATCCAATCTGTCGTTTTCAATAAAGCGGCTATGGCAGTAGATACACACGTGTTCCGGGTCAGCCATCGCCTAGGTCTCGTATCTGATAAATGTACAACTCCGTTCAGTGTCGAAAAAGAATTGGTAAAACATATACCGGAAACAGACATCCCCATAGCTCACCATTGGCTTATCCTGCACGGTCGATATGTATGCCAAGCGCGTACTCCCCAATGTGATAACTGCGGTTTGCAATTAATGTGCAAATATTACTGCCAGAAATATAAAGTTAGCAAAGAGAGCGGCAAAGATAAAGAATAAACAACGGTTTAATAGCAAAAAAAAGAAATAAATACTAACTTTGCGCTCACAAAAAAGAAATTAATAACACTTTTAAATAATATAGAATATTATGACAATTGATCAATTTAACTTTGCCGGGAAAAAGGCATTTGTCCGTGTGGACTTCAACGTGCCCTTGGACGAAAACTTCAACATTACAGATGATACCCGTATGCGTGCCGCTCTTCCTACATTGAAGAAGATTTTGGCCGATAACGGTAGTGTAATTATCGGTTCTCACCTCGGTCGTCCGAAAGGTCCTGCTGACAAGTTCTCTTTGAAGCACATTCTGAAGCATCTCGAAGAGTTGTTGGGTGTTGAGGTGCAATTTGCTAACGATTGCATGGGTGAAGAAGCTGCAGTAAAGGCTGCTGCTCTGCAACCGGGTGAAGTGTTGTTACTTGAGAACCTCCGTTTCTACGCTGAAGAGGAAGGCAAACCCCGCGGTTTGGCTGAAGATGCAACAGACGAAGAAAAGAAGGCGGCCAAAGCAGCTGTTAAAGAAAGCCAGAAAGAATTCACCAAGAAATTGGCTTCCTATGCAGATTGCTATGTAAACGACGCATTCGGTACCGCTCACCGTGCACATGCTTCTACTGCATTGATTGCTAAACATTTCGACAAGGACAACAAGATGTTCGGTTACTTGATGGAAAAAGAAGTAAAAGCTGTTGATAAAGTTTTGAACGATATCCAACGTCCGTTTACTGCCATCATGGGTGGTTCCAAGGTTTCTTCTAAGATTGAAATCATTGAAAACCTGCTGAACAAGGTAGACAACCTGATTATTGCCGGTGGTATGACTTATACTTTCACCAAAGCTATGGGTGGCAAGATTGGTATTTCTATCTGCGAAGATGACAAACTGGATTTAGCTCTTGACCTGATGAAGAAAGCAAAAGAAAAAGGTGTAAACCTTGTTTTAGCTGTTGATGCCAAGATTGCCGATTCTTTCTCCAACGATGCCAACACCAAGTTCTGCCCGGTTAACGAAATTCCTGATGGATGGGAAGGTCTTGATATCGGTTCTGAGACTGAAAAGATTTTTGCAGATGTCATCAAGAACTCCAAGACTATCCTTTGGAACGGCCCGACGGGGGTATTCGAATTCGAGAACTTTACTCACGGTTCACGTGCTGTAGGCGAAGCTATCGTAGAAGCTACCAAAAACGGTGCTTTCTCACTCGTAGGCGGCGGTGACTCTGTTGCTTGTGTCAACAAGTTCGGCTTGGCAAGCGGTGTATCTTACGTATCTACTGGTGGTGGTGCATTGCTCGAAGCAATCGAAGGAAAAGTTCTTCCTGGTATCGCTGCAATCAACGAATAAAAATAAGTAAAGCACATATAAAGCTGCACTTAATTTTCGGAAAACACAAACCGAACATTTGAGTGCAGCTCTTCTTTTTGTCTTATTATATCTATTAATAATGAAAATCACAAAGAAAAACATCATACTACTATTAGCCTTGATGCTGACTACACTTGCCCATGCACAGGCTTCCATTGGAGAAAAAGCAAAGAAAGACTTGATACAAAAAACGTCCTTCGGTGGCTACGTCATAGGAAAAGCAACAATCACCGACCAAGACTTGGATGCAAGCACCAAAAGCCATACAGACTTTGACATAAGATTAGTACGCGCCTATGTGGACGGTAAAGTTCTGGATTTTAAATATAAACTACAATTAGAGCTGAACGGCAAACCGGGAGACTACGCTAACGAAAAAGGTGTGCGCATTGTGGATGCCTGGGCGGAATGGCAAAAGTACAAATTCTTTTATGTACGCTTCGGACAATTCAAACGCGCCTTCACCTTCGAGAACCCCATGAACCCGTGGGACATTGGTTTCGGTGCCTATTCCCAACTCATCACCAAACTGGCAGGCATGAGCGACCGCGTAGGCGAGCATTCCAGCAACGGACGTGACTTGGGGCTTCAATTCCAAGGCGACTTTCTGCCCATAGGTAATAACAGGCACAACTTCGTCCACTATCAGGTAGGTGTCTACAACGGGCAAGGCATCAACCATAAGGACGAGAACCGTTCCAAGGATATCATCGGAGGAGTCTATGTCCATCCCGTCAAGGAGCTTGCCGTCGGAGTATTCGGCTGGACAGGCGACTATACGAAAAACGGAATCACCGTCGACCGCAACCGCATGGCATTCGGTCTGAAGTATGAGTCGGCATGGACCGTACGCGCCGAATATGCCACTAGTGAAGGACACAAAATAACCGACTATGACAGTAACGGCATCCTGAAAGAGGGCACCTCGGACAAAGCAGACGCCTGGTACGTAATGATAGGCGCTCCACTCAGTCCTAAATTGAAAGTTTATGCAAAATGGGATGTATACAGAGACAAGAAAGAGTGGAGTTCGCAAAAGGCACTTTATTGCCTTGCCGCCAACTACTATTTCTATAAAAACCTAAAAATACAGGCAAACTACACTTACACGAACAACAGAAGTACCGCCAATGACGGCCATTACAACACTTTTGACTTGCAGCTCTACTGGCGTTTCTAAACAGAGTTTCACGTATAAAATAAATAATCATTCAATAACCATTTAACCCCAATACCATGTATAAAATATTCAAAGGTTTTCATTTAGTGGAAGCCTATCAAGAACTTAAGAAAGCTAAGCGTTTGGCAGAAGACCGAACTGTATCCAGAATTATCAAGCTCATTATCGCCAGCTCAATAGCTCTGGTGCTGTGGATTCTTCCCATCAGCGCCTTTGGAGTGGAAGGCCTGACCTTAATTGAACAACGACTGATTTCCATATTCGTCTTTGCCACCTTGATGTGGGTATTCGAAGCTGTACCGGCATGGACTACTTCCGTACTGATTGTGGTGTTACTGCTGTTAACCGTTTCCGACAGCAGCTTATGGTTCTTCAGGCAAGGCTACTCTCCCGAAGAATTGGGACAGACAGTAAAGTACAAATCCATCATGCACTGTTTTGCCGACCCCATCATCATGCTGTTCATCGGCGGATTCATTCTGGCGATTGCCGCCACGAAGAGTGGTCTGGACGTGCTGTTGGCGCGAGTAATGCTAAAACCCTTCGGTACACAGTCGCGCTACGTACTGTTAGGCTTTATCTTAGTGACTGCCTTCTTCTCCATGTTCCTCAGCAACACAGCCACCGCTGCTATGATGCTTACCTTCCTCACCCCGGTATTGAAAGCGCTTCCCGCTGACGGAAAAGGGAAAATAGGCCTGGCACTCGCCATTCCGGTAGCAGCCAACGTGGGTGGTATGGGAACCCCTATCGGCACACCGCCCAATGCCATTGCCTTGAAATACCTGAACGACCCCGAAGGTTTGAACATGAATATCGGCTTCGGTGAATGGATGAGCTTTATGATGCCTTATACCATCATCGTGCTGTTTATCGCCTGGTTCATTCTTCTACGCCTGTTCCCTTTCAAGCAGAAGACCATTCAACTGCAGATAGAAGGCGAAGCCCAAAAAGACTGGCGCTCTATCGTGGTCTATATCACCTTTGCCATTACCGTACTGTTATGGATGTCCGACAAGTTTACCGGCGTCAATTCCAATGTAGTAGCCATGATTCCGGTAGCGGTATTTTGTATTACTGGAGTCATTACGAAACGAGACCTTGAAGAAATCAGTTGGAGCGTACTCTGGATGGTTGCCGGCGGATTCGCTTTAGGCGTGGCATTGAATGAAACCGGACTGGCCAAACACATGATTGAGGCTATCCCCTTCAACACATGGTCGCCTATCGTAATGATTGTAGGTTCAGGGCTTATCTGCTATGCCATGGCAAACTTCATCTCGCACACGGCTACTGCCGCCTTGCTCGTCCCCATCCTTGCCATTGCCGGTATCAGTATGCGCGATACGCTTCAACCCATGGGAGGAGTACTCACCTTATTGGTAGGCGTGGCTCTCGGTTCATCCCTTGCAATGGTGTTACCCATCAGTACCCCGCCCAATGCACTGGCGCATGCCACAGGCATGATTAAACAAAAAGACATGGAAAAAGTAGGTCTCATTATGGGAGCCATCGGCTTGATACTGGGATATGCCATGCTGATTTTACTGGGCTCAAGCGGACTGCTGTAAGGTAGCTTTTTGAATGGTTTCTCAAAAAGGAATTCTATTTTTGGTATTCTTTTTGTACTTTTGTGAAGTATACCTTCTTAAAGATACAAATTTATGAACGAGAAAACCATACAAGAGCAATATCTGCATATCATTGCCCTGCTAAAGCAACAACGGTTGAAAGAGGCTCAGTCGCAACTGGAATCCTTCTTATGGAACAGTGGAAACTGGGCTCTCCGCAACCGCTTGGAACAAGTGCAAACATCCTACCGGTATATGCTGCAATACATGCGCCAAGGAATAAACGACCCTGCACGGCAGAAACTCTACTGCCAAATACAGACCGAGACTTGGGAAATCGCTGACCAAGCCCGTCTATCCCTGCTTGACAGGGTTTCCACACACTACTACCATTCCCTGCGCAATAACCGCGAACGCCTTCCAAAAGAATACAACATTGCCACCCTACAGAAGGTATTGGAGTCTTTCCCCGATGACTTAGCCGTCTGCCAGCTGATGCCAGACAACCAAGGCCTGGATGCCATACTGCAACGGCACGAACAAACCGCCCAAGTCCTTTTCCTCTCCACATGGAGTAACAGCAACTGGTCTACAGAAGCAGAACAGCAGGCCAAAGGATTATTGGAATCAGAAATGCTTCCCGTCAATGACTTATGCTTGTTTACCGGCGCTGTCATGCTCAGTCTGATAGAATGCTTTGACGCCCACAAATTCTCATGGTTGCTGGATGCCTTCACACATGCCAATACGCAAGTAAACCAACGGGCTCTGGTGGGAATTGCTTTCACTCTTCTTGTTCATCCTACCCGCTTGCAGCTCTATCCCGAACTGACAGCCCGCCTTTCCCTGCTCAATGAGGACGGCAGTTTCGGCAAGCAACTGAACCGCATTTACATCGAACTGCTCCGCAGTCAGGAAACAGAAAAGATAAACAAGAAAATGCGTGAGGAAATCATACCGGAGATGATGAGGAACGTGAACATCATGCGCAATATGAAATTCGGCTTCGAAGAGAATCCCGATGAGAATGACCTTAACCCGGATTGGGAGAAAGCCTTTGAAAGTTCCGGGCTGGAAGATAAGATAAGGGAAATGAACGAACTGCAACTGGAAGGCGCCGATGTCTACATGAGTACGTTTTCCCAGCTCAAGACTTATCCGTTCTTCAAGGAGCCACACAACTGGTTCTATCCGTTCGACATGCACCACTCCAGCATCATCAAGGAATTCGGATTCAAGCCTACCGGAGACAATGCCATACTCTCCCTCATCCTCCAATCCGGTTTCTTCTGCAATAGCGACAAGTATTCCCTCTGCTTCATAATGGCACATATACCGCAATCACAGCGTACGATGATGCTCAGCCAGATGACTTCCCAAAATTTGGATGCGCTCATGGACGAAAGCAAATCCTCTGCCCTGCAACAATATGCCGAACGGCCGGATGTCATCAGCAACCAGTATATCCACGACTTATACCGTTTCTTCAAGTTGAGCCAACGCAGACACGAGTTCCGCGACATCTTCAAAGAAGAGATAGCCCTACACCGCATCCCGGTACTCAAAGAGACTCTGTGCAAACCGGGTTTGCTGGTTGCCATTGCCGACTTCCACTTCCGCAAAGAGCATCCGACAGAAGCATTGGAACTTTACAAAGAATTGATAGCCCTGAAGCAGGCAGATGCCAACATTTATCAAAAAGCAGGCTATTGCCTGCAAAAAGAAAAGCGGTACAAGGAGGCGATAGCCGCTTACCTGAAAGCCGATGTCCTGAAACCCGACCATGTCTGGACAATCCGCCATCTCGCTACTTGCTACCGACAGACAAAAGACTTTACATCCGCATTGGAATACTACAAGAAGGTAGAGGAAATCCAGCCTGAAAACCATAATGTCCTTTTCTATGCCGGAAGCTGCCTTGCCGAACTGGAAAGATATGAAGAGGCTCTGCAATATTTCTTCAAGCTTGATTTCATCGAAAGCAATTGCATCAAGGCATGGCGTGCTATAGGTTGGTGCTCGTTTGTCAACGGCAAATATGAACAAGCGATGAAGTATTATGAAAAGATACTTACCTCCAAGCCGCTTGCAGCAGACTATCTCAATGCCGGGCATGTTTCCTGGAGAACGGGCAACATAGAAAAGGCCGCCGAACTTTACAGTAAAGCAGCCTTGGAATATGGCGGACAGGAGATTTTCAGAGAAATGTTCAGTAAAGACAAAGAAATGCTCATCAAGCAGGGGCTCGATGAAAAGGACTTTCCTTTGATAATGGACTTGATTTAAATAGTCAGCAACTCCCTGTACAGCCTTTGTACGGGGAGTCCCATTATGTTATAGTAACTTCCGGATATATTCTCCACTCCGATGAACCCAATCCACTCTTGCACGCCATAGGCTCCTGCCTTATCCATAGGATGATATTTATCCACATAGTAGGCAATTTCTTCTTCACTCAATTCGGCAAAACGCACTTCGGTGGTTGCTGCAAAGCTACGCTGCCACCCGGCAGTAGTGATACAAACACCGGTAAACACTTTATGGGTACGTCCGGACATATCGCGCAACATCTGCATGGCGTCTTCCCTATCCCCGGGCTTCCCAAGCACCCGTCCATCCAGCCAGACAATGGTATCTGCTGTAATCATCAGCTCACCCGGCTGCATCATGTTCCGATAGGCATCCGCTTTTTTCTTAGATATGTAGAGGGGAATTTCTGCCCCTTTCAATGCCTCCGGATAGGACTCGTCCACATCCGGCAAAGTCCTTACTTCATATTCCACTCCCAACCCTGCCAGCAATTCTTTCCTTCGCGGAGAGTTAGAAGCAAGAATCACCTTATATTTCTTCAGATTATCTAACATATTACCAATTATTTGACAAATACAGAGACACATTTAAAACAGGAGAGACACGTGCTTCGAATAGTGAAAACTCTGTATCTCTGTGCCTCTGCATACAATTATTACCAGCCGAAAGCCTTTTCATCAGCCATCCAGAGCCCTTGCACCTTCAAGACCTGCTCCACGATGTCGCGACCACAACCATACCCGCCTTCTGCATACGAAATATAGCGGGCCACCGCCTTCACCTCAGGAACAGCATCCTTCGGGCAACACGGCAAACCGCACTCACGCATCACTTCAATGTCTGGAATATCATCGCCTACATACAATATTTCCTCGTCCTTCAGACCATGACGGTCACGAAAATCACAGTAATCATGTATTTTAACAGACGACCCCATGTAAATATTTTCATCAGCAAAGCCCAAAGCCGTAAAACGTTTGCGAACAGCTTCCGTACGTCCACCGGTGATGATGCCCAACAACACACCTTGCTTGGCTGCCAGATGCAAAGAATAGCCATCCTTTATGTTGACCGTACGCAGAGGTTCTCCTTCCGAGCTCATGGGAATGACATTGGCACTCAGCACGCCGTCCACATCAAAAACGAGAGCCTTTATCTTTTTCAAATCATAGTTTATAGTACTCATTGCACTTTTTTATTATTTCGTTATAACACTTATACACAATAGGATACGAGTTTCACAATCTTTCAAGCGCCGGCACTTATGGTTTCAATACAAGAAACTGTCAGTGCCAATATAAGAAACTGCCGATATCAATACAAGAAACTGTTGGTGTCAAGTATTGAAACCGACGGTGTCAATGTGGCACACTTCTCCCACTCTGTAGACGACGGACTACTTCGTTACCATCCGATGTATATTCTCGCTAATCTCCCGATACAATTCCTGCATTTGCGGCTCGTCGGCAAGCATCCGCAAATGCTCGTTGATGACATTCTTGTCGTAGCGTACAGCCGGTCCTGTCTGTGCAACAAGCGGTTCCAGCTCATGCACCTTGCGGGCTGTCTCGTCTATCAAGGGGAGCATTGCCTCAAAAGGCAGTTCATATTTTTTCAACAGTTCGGCTGCCAGAGCATACATGTGGTTAGTAAAATTGCACGTAAATACAGCTGCCAGATGCAGGCTCTTGCGTTGCTCAGAATTTGCTTCATACACTTTTTCCGATAGGGCCGAAGCAATATCCTTCAGAAGCTGCATATCCTCTTCCGAGTTGCTTTCCACAAAAAACGGTATCTGACCAAAATCCACTTCACGCTGCTTACTGAAAGTCTGCATCGGATAAAGCACTCCATAACGTGCAATATGTCCCTGCCAAATATTCATAGGAATACTGCCGGCTGTATGCACCCATAAAGCATTCTCCTTTCCGGAAACAATTGCGGACAATAATTCTACAAAAGCCGCGTCCTTCAGCGAAACGATATAAAGTTGCGCCTCCTTCGTAACCGTCTGCAGTTCCGTGGTATATGCCGCCTCCACCGTCTGTGCCAACTCCTGCGCAGATTCTTTTGTACGGCTGTAGACCTGCACAATACGGAACCCTTTCCGATAAAAAGCCTTTGCCAGATTAGTAGCCAGATTCCCGGCACCGATAAAGGCAATAGACGTATCTTCTATACTTCTTCCCGCCATACGCTTATCTTGTTGCCAACCAATATAGAATAGCCCCTAATACCAGTAGTGCCAATGGCAACAGATAAGCCGACATCGTACCGAGTAAAGCCGTTATCAATCCGAAATTCAATATCAGCCATAAGCCAGTCAATACCAATCCCACCGACTTGTCATGCTTGAACAGCAAAAAAACCACTGCGGTATACAGCAGAAAATTATCCTTATTCATCACCCACGGCAAACCGATTGCGGAGAAATGCACCAATTTGTCTATCAAATAAAGAATGCCGAATACAATCAGTGTGATGGCAGTGGCCTTATATGTATCACGATTATTGTTTGCTTTTGCTGCACTCACTATTACTTTCCTCCATATTTATTGATATGTATCTTTTCCCACTGCAGATTGTCTTCGTTGAAAGGCTTGCGCTCCATCCCTTTATGGCCGATAGCAATGACACTGAGCACCTGCAGTTGCAAAGGAATATCCAGCATCTCGTGCACATACTCGCCAGAAGGCATACCAGAAGCCGTAAAACGTTCGCGCACCTGCACCCAGCAGCTTCCCAATCCCATATCTTCAGCCTGAAGTTGCAGGTAAATAGAGGCAATGGAAGCATCCTCTATCCACACATCGCTTGCCAGTGGGTCGGCAACGACCACTACTGCCAGTGCCGCGTCGGCAATGAACTGCGATGCTTGCTCCTTGCAATATGACAGTTCCTTCAATTTATCCTTCTCGTCCACCACTATGAACTGCCATGCATTGCTGCGTTTCGACGTGGGTGCCATCAGGGCTGCTTTCATCAAAGTAACGACTTGTTCTTGTGTCAATTCTTCTTCTGTAAACTTCCGCATGCTGCGGCGGGCTTTTATCAATTCACTGAAACTTTCCATAACATATTCGTGTTTAGCGAAGGCAAATTTAGATAAAATATCCGGGAATGGCGAATAAAAGCCCTTACAATCTTCTCCCCGCTTCCTTTTGTATCAGACAAGCAGATAGGCGGTATCCGGAGCAACCGAAAATTCCTCTAAATAGATTATCCAGTCGGTCACATCCTCTACCGTAAACCACCCTTCATCACCCTCGTGCATGTGGCTGACGTCGTAAGGTTCTTGTATAAGCTGTCCCTTGAAACGCTCTCCATCAAACTCCAACAGCTTAAACCAAATATGTTCGCGGTCGTCAGCCTGCTCGGCACTGTCTGTCTTCAAGCCAATTTTAAGCAAGATAGAGTCTTCGTCCTTCTTTGCCATGTATTTCACAAGACCGAAACGCTCGCGAGCCAACGCACTCATGCGATTGGTTTCACGGGTACTAATAAAGAATAGCGGATTCTCACCCCACATGCTATCGTATTCGGACACCTTCCGCAGTCTGCCTTTCTTCTCGTCGTCCTCACTCGTATAGATGAACACGGGTGCCGTGCGGCCGTTGTGTCCCTCCTCACGGTCGTCCGCACTGCCAAGAACGAGGCTTCGGTACTCATCCAGCGCCTTTGTCCACGAAACGTAGGTGGCCACTATCGGCAAACGGTCATTCAACATCCCGATATATACGCCAACACCAGGTTCGGAAGTCCTATCGTCTTTATCGAGCAGATGACTAGCAAGGGCGGAAATCAAGTAATAATGGTTGTTGTAATTCTCCTTGTCTGATTTCAGAATCTCAAGTTCATACAAACCGCAACGGTTCAATCCGTGCGTATGCAACCACACCTCGCCTCCTTCATCGGTCACAGCATGTACCGTGAACAAAACACTCGTTCCGGGAACTACCGCCGAGTCGGCAGCCAGAGTGGCCCACCGAGCACAAACCAGTTTCTCGGCACTTTCGTCCACAATGGCAAGCAGGTCGGGCACCATAGCTACAGCAATCTTCAGTTGCAGATGGTAGGACTTCTGCCCGTCAACGCCGAACTTCATGAACACCGTAAGTGCCCTATCGGCTCTGCCAATAGCATATAGTTCTTCGTCAGTGAAATAATAATCCCGACGATTAAACATATCAGGCATTGAAAAATCACCTTCATAGAAACCTATTTCATACACTTCGCCATCATATCCTACTTCCATATATCCCGGTTCGTCTTCATCAGGCAAACGTTTTTTCAACAATTCCACTCCAGAGATAGCAGCCACGCGCTCAAAAAGCCGTACCGACAAATCCATTCCACCCCCCTTAGGCACTGCCATCATATAAGAGGACTCTTCCCAGTAGCACAGCGGCTGTTCTTCGAGAACCGTTTTCTTTTTCTTAAAAATCATATCCATTCTTTTTATGTAAGACTTCAGCTATAGTGACAAATTTAATAAAAAAGCCTACCCATGCCAACCGAAATTTCAGTTTTTTTGTTAAGTTTGCAAGCAATGCCCCTCAAACTCACTACATATTACCGTGGGAGCAAGGTTCCTGTTCTGCCAGGCACCAACACCTTCCATTCCACAGAGTTGTTCCGAATCTACGAGGCAACTCCGGGGTATACCCCCATACTCATTGTAGCATCCGAAGATGACAAGCCCGTTGCGAAACTGCTTGCCGCCATACGTAAAAGTGTCCGCATGTTTCCCCCCGGCATCATCAAAAGATGTGAGGTGTACGGTACGGGAGAATATTTCAATAACGAGGCAGACAAAGAGATTATCTTCAGTGACATGCTGCAAAGGCTTACCAATGAAGCATTGCGCGATTCTTTTCTCATCGAGTTCCGCAACCTGGAAAATGCCATGTTCGGATACAAATCTTTCCGGGACAACCAATACATCGCCATCAATTGGCTGCGGGTACGCAACTCGCTGCACAGCGTCGAAAAGGTGGAAGAGCGTTTCAGCCCGTCACGTATCCGGCAAATAAAGAAAGGGCTCAAAAACGGCGCCCAAGTACGGGAAGCACGTACCAAAGAGGAGATTCTCTGTTTTGCCCAGATGTTGCGCCACGTATATTCTTCCAAGATACGGCGCCACTTCCCCAGCATCAAGTTCTTTCAGCATCTCGAAAACCAGTTGACAAAAGGGCAGCAAAGCAAAATCTTCATCGTCATTTATAAGGAGAAGATTATCGGTGGCAGCGCATGCATTTATTCAGATGATAGCGCCTATCTATGGTTCTCAGGTGGCATGCGCAAGACTTATGCCCTGCAATATCCGGGGATTCTTGCCGTATGGAAAGCACTGGATGATGCCAAACAACGCGGATACCGCCACTTAGAGTTCATGGACGTGGGACTTCCCTTCCGTAAACATGGCTACCGTGAGTTCGTTCTCCGCTTTGGAGGAAAACAAAGCAGCACCCGACGCTGGTTCCGTTTCCGTTGGAACTGGCTGAATCGGGTGCTGATAAAGATGTATGAATGATTCTTACCGAAATCAGAAATTAGTGTAGACCACATATCCATGAGCCGGTACATTAACCTGTTTATTTACGGTTTCACTTTTTCCTGTAAAGTAATTGGTCCAGTTACCAGGAGTGGCAGGGAAAACAATATCAGTAGCGGTATGTGTAAAGTTACCCACCACCACCAGTTGCTTACCTGTTATACTTTTTACCAATAATGTACGACCGTTGTCCCAATCAGAAGTTTCCACCTTCCATGTCAAAGTTGCATTTGCATCAAACAACTCCGGATGAGCATTGCGCAGCTTCATCAAACCTGCATAAACATCGTGCAGCCCTTTACGATCGGCGTTATCTAAATATTCCCAATGCAAAGGCTTCCTACCGGTACGGCCATTCTCTTCAATAGAGATGTCATATCCCATCTCTCCGAACTGCCAAACCATCTTAGGACCAGGAACGGTAAGGAAGAAAGTTGTATTTAGTGCCAACAGATTCATACGGGCATCAAGGTCGGTTTTCAGCACACCATCACCCCATTGCGACTGTTTGTAAGCTGTGCGTTCTTCATCATGGCTTTCCATAAAACCTACCCATGCAGTGTTTTTCTCATAAAGGCTACTAAAAGAACTATTTTCAGCATACCCCATAGCCGACTGACAATAGGCATTATTCAAGTTACGCCATAAGTGCATACCATCAGCTGCCAGTTCATTTTCTTCCTTTGAATCACAGAAATGCTCCAAGATAACATAAGAGTCCTTTTTCACTTCCTTGATGGCCGCATTATAATCCTTTAGGACGGCAATGCGACCCGCATCGTAATTGGATGCTGTACTTTCAGTGCAAGAGGTTTGTGTGAACCCTTTCGTCAAATCAAAACGAAAGCCATCCACCTTATATTCCTTCAACAAGAATTGCAGATTACGCTTCACAAACTTACGCACCAATGGGCTTTCATGATTGAAATCATGGAACACGCTATAAGGATGAGGTGCTTCCACATTGAAGTATGGATTATTCTTTGCAGTCTTATCACCATCCCAATAGAGTTTAGCCAGCGGATTATTTCCTGTAGCATGATTATAAACCACATCCAGAATAACTGCCATACCAGCCTCATGACAAGCATCAATGAACTGCTTATACATTGTTTTTGTCCCATAAGCTTTATCCATCGCAAAGAAAAAACAAGGATTATACCCCCAACTGTCATTGCCGTCAAACTCCTGCACCGGCATCAACTCAATAGCGTTGACACCCATTTCTTTCAAGTAAGAAAGCTTTCCCATCGCACCGTTAATGTCACTCGTAGCCGTAAAGTCGCGCAAGTGCAATTCATATATCACTAATTGCTCAGGATTTGCTATTTTAAAATCATTATACTTCCAGTTATAACTATCTTTCTGTATCTTGAAGGTCGAAACGATTCCTACCCCTCCCTTAGGATAAACCAGGTTTTCATTATAGGTAGAAGCTGAAATATCTTTATCATTATCAGGATCCAGTATTTTTTCAGTATAAGCATCTGCCAAATGAATTACTTCACCTTCCTTTGTACCCACATAGTATTGGAAAGCATACTCTTTACCAGCATCTAACCCCGCCAACGTAATCCACCAACATCCGGAAGCATCATCACGATACATCTGCGACTTTTCGTCATTACTTAAAGTCCAATTGTTAAAGTCACCCACAACATGTGCAAAATCCTTATGATTTCCATTCACATCTTTATCATAAAGTACCAGTGTCACTGTAGAATTATCCATTATGTTGATACCTTCGACCATATCAGCCGGTACAGCGGCAGTTTTAATCTCACCGGGTGCAAATCCTTCATATTTTGTATCAGTTACCGCTATAAAGGAATCAGTATCTATTCCTTTTTTACTACCATCCGCACTACGAATCACTATTCCAAGTTGGTTCACCGGTGTCTTTCCACTCCCAAACCACTCCCGGATATTCGGACTCAATGTAATACTCCAAATATTAGCCTCAGATAAAGTCATCTTACATTTATCTTTGTTTTCTGCCCACTCTGCAGGCACGAATTGCCAACGACCTTCACTGACAACACCAATATGTACATACACATCTCCTTTATACTCATAGAGGGCAGACTTTGTATCCGCTTTAAACGTAATGACAAGAGGCTGATCAGCATCTGGTACCACCGGTGTATAACTCAGACCAGCAGGAATTGCAATTGCATTGGCAGCTTGAGTGACGGATATTTCTTCCCTTTTTGAACCGGATATAATATTCAATTGTGCTGTACGCGCTATTCCAGTTTCATTTTTAGCAACAGAAACCATAATCGTAGCTTTTCCTGACAAGCCTTTTGCCGGATTGATACTGCACCAGCCAATATCCTCACCACTCAGCTCAGCAGTCCATTGATATCCGGCCTCAAAACTGACACTTTGTGAAGAAGCAGCTTCAGCAAAGCTAAAACCTTGTTCAAAAATAGCTTCACTACCGGAGGCAGGAGTCAAATATTCCTGAAACTCCTCTTTGTTGTCACTACATGCCGTGAATGCCAGTAGCACGCTGAAGCATATCAAATGCCATAAAACAAGATTCTCACGTTGAACGATAATTTTCATAATATGAAGTATTTAAAGTTATCACTTCACAAATATAACCGGAAAAGAAAGGGCAAATCAATTAACGTAAAGGAAAACGAGAACAATATCACGAAAACGTTTGCATATCAAACAAAAAGAGGAGACCTTACACAATATAATAGTATAGGGTCTCCTCTTTTATTAAAATCCAGCCGTCAGAATCTAATTATTCTATACTCTAATGCATTCAGTTTAATTTCATTCATCAATTCCAGAGGTTTATTTTCGTAAATATCAGTAGCTACATGATGCTTCCAACCCTCCGGTAAGATAACAGAAACATCTCTATTACGCACATTAACCAATATCATAAAAGCATCTTTACCATCACTTTTCTGATACATCAAGACGTCTGAAGCAGGATACCCAGTTAATATTCCTTTCCGAAGTGCAGGATATTTATTATACAATCCCATTAAACACCCATATTCTTGATAAATATCCGAACATTCGGACCAATCCACGGATGTATATGCAAAAAAATTAATAGGAGCCTCATGTCCAATTTCTTGTGAACTATAAATCAATGCTCCACCATGCAAAAAAACTGTTCCAACAAAAGCAGCCATAGCTGCCCTTTCACTTCCTAACTCCACAATTGGCGACATTTTAGAAGCCTCATCATGATTGGTAATAAAACGTAATTTCATTTTTCCTGCCGGAATTGAGTCATACTCGCTCCAATCCACCTCCAACAAGCGTGCCGCACTACTATCATTAACGAAAACATCCCGCATCGCCTCCATCAAATCCCAAGCATAGTTCATATCAAATCCTGCATCAAAATGATCTTTGCGCTTACCTTCTGCCAACATTAACAATTTCCGATTTGGAATAGCCCTCAGAGAATCAACAGCTTGCTTCCAGAAAGTATATGGAACATAATCAGCAGCATCACAGCGAAAACCATCTACACCAACTTCTTGTATCCAATATTTCATAGCATCAATCATTGCAAGGCACATATCTGCATTATCGTAGTTCAAATCTGCCACATCATTCCATCCCGTTCCTGCAGGAGAAATTATATTTCCGATACTATCCTGAGTATACCACTCTTTATGTTCTTTAATCCAAGCATGGTCCCAAGATGTATGATTAGCAACCCAATCTAAAATTACACTTATTCCTTTTTCATGGCATAATTCCACTAAACGCTTAAATTCTTCTACTGTTCCAAATTCAGGATTTATTCTTTTATAATCTTTGATACAATAAGGAGAATTCACCGTATTTACCTCACCAATCTCATAGATTGGCATAAACCAAACAACATTAACACCCAAAAACTGAATAGAATCAAGATGTTTTGATATGACATTAAATGCATTCTTCAGAGCAAAAACACGTGGATTGATTTCGTACATCACAACGTCTTCTACAGCAGGTAATACTTGCTTTTGTTCAGTAACTATCTCGCGTTTTCCGGCACAAGCATACACTGTCAATAATACAAGTATAGTATAAAATAAATTCCTCATCTATTTACAATTCATTGGTCTGACAAATAAAAAAGGATTAAAGGTCCCCCCTTAATCCTTTTTCTATAAATAAGAGAGCCTTAATTGGCTGTCATTGTAGCATTCTTAGCTTCTGGATCCAATACAATCGTGTATGTTCCAGCTGAAACTTTAATATTTCCACCATCCTGCGTCAGCGCACCTAAACTACCACCAAAGTTTATAGTCCAAGCTGCATCCCATCTGAATTTCATTTCACCATCACCTAATGTAACAGTCACCGACCACTTTTGCGTTTCAGCATCATAATCCATTAAAGTGCCTTTATCCCATCCACCAGGAGTAGCATCACCAATAATCTCCCAACCTGTCTTATCCAAAGTAGCAACCATCTTCTTAGTATCGGCACCTACTCGATAATAACCGGCAGCCTCAATCTTAACATTACCGCCATCACCGATAACAAACGTAGTTGATGTCTTAGCCTCATTCCAAGTAATATCTCCAACAACACCAATCCACGTACCAGAATCATAGAACTTGAATTCTGTATCGGCAGGGAAATAGTGAGTGCCAGTATATTTGAAATCACGAGCTGCAGATTCTACCTTATAGCAATCATCAGCTTCCGGCTTCCAACCATCACCACTCTGATAGCTACCAGGCAATGTCATTGCAGAGCTAGAAAGCTCAATCGTTGTTTCTTCCATACTATAAGTATATTTTCCTGCATTAGTCAAATTTAAAGTAATAATATAGGGACTTGCCTTTACCACTTTGAAATTTTGACCTCCAGCAACCAAGTTACCGGCCAACTCAGAAAGTTTACCTTCTTCTGCTCCATAATTGAATCCCCAGTCATTATTGGCTCTAAATTTGAATTCCTTATCGAGCAACGGAGTAACCACTGTCCAAAGACGAGTAGTGGTATCGTATTCCATCTGGGTATCTTTGTCCCAACCACTAGACGTAGCATCTCCAATTACTCCCCAAACCAGCCCTTTCTCTGATTGGGTTACCTTACCTTCTGCATCTAAAGTAATTTCAATGAAACCTTTACCATCAGCAGTAACTTGCTGGTCTTTAGCCAATACTTTCGTAAGGTCTGCACCATCAATGATTGCATAAGAAGCAGCACCATCAAAATTGGCATAACCACTATAAATGCCATCACCGTCAGGGTCACCTATCAAATAGGCAGTAGTGTAGTCCCAATCAGGATAGCCAACAGCTACATAAGCATACTTCCATGTAATATTATCTACATTAGGGTCATAAGGTGTAGCCTTAAAAGTTATTGAGTTACTAGCTGCATCAGTATAAGCATCATATGCCTCAGAAACCAAAGAAACAGTAAAATCATACGTTTGCCCCGGATATGCTCCTACCTTAGCCAATAAAGAATTCATTTCACTATTTGTAAATGCCAGTTTTGCATCCCCTGTTTCTCCTATTACAATACTCTTATTGGTAGAAGTATTTGTTAGAGTTACAACATAATTAACTACTGCAGAAACTCCATAATCTGCCTTATCCCAAGCTATTTCCGGAAATTGCGCATCCTTATTGTCTTTAGTAATAGTAATGTCTGTTTGGGAAAGCGCATGCAATGCAGCAGCAGTCTTCAATTCCAATATGGGGGTAGCATCCTCCTCACAAGACATCAATGCGAAGATTCCAGCCAAAAGTAAATAAATATATTTTGTCTTCATATCATTCATGTTTAATCATTAATATTAGTATCCTTCATTCTGTACCAGGTTCTGATTAGAACCAACATCGTCTGAAGGCAAGGGGAACACTTGATAAAAGCTTTCAACAGATTTTCCTGCCGCAACTCCACCCTTCCATGGCCAAACATAATCAGCAGAAGTATATTTACCGAAGCGAATCAAATCTGTACGTCTTTGAGCTTCGTAGAATAGCTCACGTGCGCGTTCATCCATCATAAAGTCCAAAGTAAAATCACTATCGGAAATAGGTGCGGACGCCTTGTCTGAATATGCACGTTTACGCAAATCATTTACATATCCCAAAGCCTCTGTTTTTGTTGCTCCTTGTCCGCCACGAAGAACAGCTTCTGCTAAATTCAAATAGATTTCACCTAAACGGAATAATGGATAATCTGTCCAAGCTTCCGCAGATGCAGGTTTACTTCCATCTTTATTCACATTATAAAACTTGGTAACGGGAATGCCATTATTGACAAAATCAGCCTCATTTGTGATCTCAATATTTGTGGTAGCTTCTGTACGCAACATTGCTTTACGAGTATCCTTATCACTGCTATCCTCTTTTTCAAAGATATTATATAAAGACGACTTAGCTCTAACACCTTGCCAACCTCCCTTTGCATTCGTTTCTTCTTGAAAATCAGCAGAACCCCAGCATAACAAAGCTGTCATACCTCCCCAGGTCATTGTATCTTCACCTTCATATCTCAATGGGAAAATCATCTCTTTGGATTGGTCATTATCAGCTTTGAACATATCGCCATAAACCGGTTCCAATTGGTAACCTGCTGAAATAATCTTTTTAGAATAAGTCACACATTCAGTATATTTATTTACACCTACATACGTGTCTGCATTCAAATACAAGCGAGACAATGCAGCCCACAGAGCAGCTTTATTAGCATGTCCATAATTATCATTAAATCCAACTACAGGATCAAGCATATCACTTTCACATGCCAACATTTCACTTTCAATGTATTCAAATAATTGATCTTTCATAATTTGTTGTGGACGAACGCTACCAATAGGGCTGTTTTCATCTACAAACGGAACATTACGATACAAATCCAAAGCATACAGATACATCAAAGCACGCATAAAACGAGCTTCTGCACGGAAAGTTTTAATAGAAGCCTTTACTTGCTCTGAACAACCTCGTGAGGCAAGTTTATCATCAGTTGTTTCACGTAAAAACGCATTTGACAAGTTAATCTGATAATACAAACGATAATATGATCCTTTGATCCATGGACTTGAAGCAGCCCAAGAAATATGATTGAAGTCTGGAATACCAGGATCATTCCAGCAACAATGAGCGATATCAGAAGCCAATTCCTGCATATTCCACAATACGCGAATAAATGAAGCCTGAGAACCACCGTCAATGCCGACAACATCCTGGTCTGAGTCTCCACCTGCATTACCACCTATTACCAAACCTGCATATATTTTAGCCAAACTTTGTTCATAAGCTCCTATCTCCTTTCCAAAAACGACATCCGAAACCAATTCATCCTTATCCAATGGAACCGTATCCAAATCGTTCACACAAGAGGTAACCCCTAACATCGTACTCAAAAGGGCTGCCGACAATATATATTTATATTTTAATATTTTCATAACTTCATTGATTAAAAATTAAGATTCAAGCCTAACATAAATACACGAGGGCGAGGATAGATATTATTATCAACTCCACTACCGCTAATTTCAGGATCCAAACCATCATATTTGGTAATAACAAACGGATTCTGTACCGTGACATAAACACGTGCACTTTGTTTATCATTGAACAGCTTGTTAAAAGTGTATCCTAATGAAATATTGTCCATCCGTACAAAAGAAGCATTCTGAACATAGTAACTAGAACGATATTGCCCTGTCTTGAAATTTGTTTTCCATGCAGAAGTCAAACGATTTTTCAAGAAACCAGTTTGGTCATACATTTGTGAACCATCCCAAGCCTCACGATTGGATTGTACATTGTTATAAGCATAGTTTCCAATACTTGCACGCAAAGCAAATGACAAATCCCAATTCTTATAAGACAATTGAGAAGTTAATCCCATAAATACGTCAGGAGCAGACTTTTTGTAAGCGACCAAATCTTCTTCGTCTATTTTATTATCCCCATTTTGATCAACATAAGCACCTTCTATCGGATTTCCAGCCTTATCATAAAGTTGTTCCCATACATAGAATGAATTATAAGGATGATCAACAGCATTTATCATGATATTATAACCGGTTGCTCCATCAATACCAGTATGAATCACACCTTTATAAGCCGGGTCATCATTAAATGTCAATTTGGTAATTTCATTTTTATTATAAGAGATGTTATAACTCAATGTCCAGTCCCAATCTTTTGTCGTGATAGGATGAGCCGTCAAAGTAAGTTCAATACCTTTATTCTCCAATGTACCTACATTCGTCAACAACTGGTTACTAAAGTTTGTACCGGCAGGAGCTGTAACTGTATTCAGCAAATCATCAGTTTTACGATAATACAAATCAAGAGTACCTGTCAATTTGTTGTTCAATACACCGAAATCCAATCCAATATTGTAAGTTGTAGTTTCTTCCCATTTCAAGTTTTCATCATAAGCTTGAGGAGCAATCAATGAATACTTGTTATTACCAAAATAATAATTTGCTCCAGCTTTGGAATACATATAGCGAGCCATATAAGGATAGTCACCATTATTCAGGTTTTGCTGACCAGTAATACCATAGCCCAAACGCAACTTCAAATCAGAAAGCCAATCCACTCCCTTCAAGAAATTCTCTTCTTTCATCTTCCATGCCAAAGCAACTGAAGGAAATAATCCCCAACGATTGTCTTTATTGAAACGTGAAGAACCATCATTACGCAAGGTAAATGTCACCAAATAACGATTCAATAATGTATAATTCAAACGCCCAAAGAAAGAAACAAGATAGTTTTCAGTTGAATAATCTTCCATATCCTTATAGAATTCCTTACCAGTTTCTTCAGCTTTTACTGTAGAATAAGGATATTTGGTCCATGTAGAATTATAGAAATGCTGCCAAGAATAACCGCCCATAACATCGACATGATGTGCACCAAACTCTTTAGCATAATTCAAATAGAAATCCAGCAATGTATTCCGCTTCAATTGATAATAGCTGCTATTTTCCCCAAACCCAGTTTTATAGTTACCTTGGCACCAAGTCATAGGAGCATTATCTTCTATAATAACATCACCTTCACTCTTAGACACGTCGTAACCTAAATTCAAGTTTGCTCTCAATTCGGGCAGGAAATGAAACTTATAGTCAATTTGTGCATTACCAATACTTCTATAAACAGTTGATTCGTCATGCTTTGAATCTAAAATAGAAACGGGATTAGCCAAACCAATATCAACCGGTGTAGGATTATTGCCACTTTTCATATACATAAAGTAGCCGTTACCATAGGGATTTCCATCCATGTAAATAGGCTGTGTCGGATCATATTGCGTCGCCATACCTATCGCACCAGTATCTGCAAAACGGTTTGTATTATAAATACCTTTCACATTCAACTGAATATTCAATTTCTTATCAAAGAAATTAGGATTCAAGCTAATAGCACCAGTCAAACGCTCCATATTAGAAGTCTTCAATATACCATTTTCATTGGTATAAGAAACTGATACACGATAGGGCATGTGTGGTATAGCACCAGAAACATTAACATTGTGGTCTGTACTGAAAGAGGTTTTGAATATTTCATCCTGCCAATCAGTATTTGCCTGACCTAATGCTTTAAACTGAGCACTTGATTCACCGAATTTAGAAGTCACAAATTCTCTAAATTCATTTGCAGACATTACATCTACTTTATTGGGTCTTGTATTAATAGAGAATGTACCGCTATAACCAACTTGTACACGCCCAGACTTTCCTTTTTTAGTATTAATAATAATAACACCGTTAGATGCACGAGAACCATAAATGGCTGTTGCAGAAGCATCTTTCAAAATAGTAAAAGTCTCAATATCATTGGGATGGACAGTAGCCAAAGGATTTGACATACCATTAATACCACCGTCATCTACAGGCACACCGTCAATAACAATCAACGGATTATTGGATGCAGACATAGAAGAACCGCCACGCACACGAATTGTAGCACCAGCTCCCGGAGCACCACCGTCAGTAATCACACTTACACCGGCAGCTTTACCAACCAACATATCAGTAGCAGATGTAACAGCACCTTTTACCATTTTATCTGCACTAATAGCCGTAACAGACCCAGTCAAATCATTCTTTTTGGCTGTACCGTAACCAATTACGACCACCTCGCCCAACAATTCCGCATCATCTTGTAATGTAATAATTACTGAAGGAGCAGCAGCTACTTCTTGCGTCTTGTATCCGATAAAAGACACGACCAACGTAGCTCCCTGAGGAACTGTCAATGTAAAATTACCATCAAGGTCAGTGATTGTACCATTCGTGGAATTTCCTTTTTCCACTACATTTGCGCCTATCACTCCTCCCAAAGCATCTTTTACATGCCCTTTCACGGTGATGTTCTGTGCATAAGCGCCTACAGACAAGAATAACCCTAACATTAGGGTAAGAATCGTTTGACAGATTCTAAGATTAACTTGCTTCATGCATTTAATAAATTAAAGTTAACAATATTAATTACCTATATAATTATTCGAAAAATAATTTTCGTACTTTTGTTTTCTAACGTCTTTCAAGTACCCAAAACATGACGCAACAAAAATATGCTTTATTACTTTAGTAAAGTATAAAGAGAGTGTAAAATGTGGGAAACGAACAGTGCAAACGATTGCATATTTCATCTTTCAGCACCTTCACCTTTTTCTCCCAAACTCCCTATTCATCGGATTTTCCGGTGAAACCTCTTTCTTTCGTGCCGCCGCATCTCACAAGTAACTTTCCCGACTATCATACGAATCGCATATCCACCTTTGATTCCGCATTTTTCCCTCCTAACATAACTTGTTATGATTCAACAGACAACTACTGCAAAAATCCGCAACAGCTTTGCAGTAATACTGCAACAGCTTTGCAGTGTCGCTGCAACCAGCTTTGCAGTAGCGCTGCAACAGCTTTGCAGTAGCGCTGCAACAGCTTTGCAGTAGCGCTGCAACAGCTTTGCAGTGTCGCTGCAACCAGCTTTGCAGTGTCGCTGCAACAGCTTTGCAGTAACTTTGCAACAAGTTTGCAATGACACCGCATTCCCATGCAGTGAAGCAGACAACAAGCAATTGCCAATCTGCGCGCCCTTAACCGAGGGCGGGTACAAGATAAAACAAGTTTCACCGAAAAAGCCGATGAATAGGGAGTTTGAGAGAAAAGGTGAAAGGGCTGTCTGCCGGACAAAGGTTGCCGTCCTTATCTACGACGCGGACAGTGATATACGCCAAGTCTTTACCGAAGCTTGCTTTTCAAGGTCTTGCACAACCGCTACCTCCAGCAAATCGTTGTTGCGGTCGAATAGACCAAAGATGTCCTAATCATGAGAAGCGCAGCAGGAAAAGATAAGTATGGTCTTTCTCATTCTTCTTTAAAAGATTTTGTTAATATAATTATTTAAAAGCATCCATTATCACAGTAGGGCGGCCGTCTTCAGTGAATGCCCCCAGCCGATATTGGTTCGGCCTGCATTCCGGTTCCCAGTAGAACACGCCCTTGCAGCGTCCGCCGGTATTCTCCTTGCACTCTTTCAGGATACGTGCCAGTTGGCGTTTCCCTTCTGCCAGCACGGAAGCACTTGCCAGATTCCCTTTGTCGTCGGCACACTCCATGCCGGTTTCCACCACCATCACATCACAGTTGTATTTCCGGGCTACGCTATTAATATTGGCAATACACTCGGTGATAGTTTTATCAGCTGTATATTCCTTATGCTCGAGCATCGTCCAGTAAGGATAGAGCGACATGCCTATCATATCCCACTTACCGCCATTGGCTTTCAGTTCATCAAAAAACCAGGTATACAATTCGTTGTCATATCCATTGTCCAGATGGACGATGACAATGGCATCGTTGAAGACGGACTTTACCGCATCGTATCCTACATTGATAAAAGCAGCCAGGTTGGCAAAGTTCTTACGGTATTTCACTTCCTCGGAAGTGCTATTGGAACCCTTTACATCACATTCCCTCACATCATAGGACGCACCACTCAATGCAGCATTCTCATCCCAAAGCATCCCCGGACGGATTTCATTGCCTACCTGAACCCACTTGGGAGTAACTCCTGCCGCTTTCAGCGCATTAAGTACATCGGCAGTATGGCCGGCGATGACTTTCTTCAAGTCGGCCAAGTTCAGTCCTTTCCATGCAGCAGGCTTATGCTGCTGTCCAGGGTCGGCCCACCAGTCACTGTAATGGAAGTCTACCATTACATCCATACCCAGCCCTGCGGCACGCTTGGCTTTCGTCACCAAATCGGCCGTATTGCACCAGTTATCATGTTCTTTGGGATTGAACCATACTCTGAGTCGAACCGCATTCAGGCCCAAATCCTTCATCAGCTGAAAACAATCGGTCTCCACACCGGAGGTATTGTAGAATTTCATACCCTTATGTTCCATCTCCGTCACCCAACTGATGTCGGCACCTTTAGCAAAGTCCGTAGCCAGAGATTCCTCCTTATCGGGAAGTCCGCCGACGCTGGAATCTGTTTCATTACTGCTGCTGCATGCAAATACGGCAAAGGCAATACAAAAAAAGAAAGTCAAGAATTTCATGTGTTTCATGGCAATATCATCATTTATTGTATACCGCAAATATAAGCATTTAGGGAATACAGAACCGTAATTCGCCTTAATTTGTCAAAGCATAAGAAACCGCAATCGTTTGCACAAACTTACAACCCGATAAACCTCAACGGATAAGCACAATTTACCTTATTACGTTATTTTTGCAATCGGATTAAGGAAGTTTACCTTATCTTTGTCCTCAAAACTATACCATGAATAAACCGCAAATTACCATCAAGGATATTGCCCGGGCGCTGAATGTCTCCCCTTCCACCGTGTCAAGGGCGCTGAAAGACAATCCGGACATCAGCAAGGAAACTCGTGACCTTGTACATGCCTATGCGCGCGAACATAATTATAAGCCCAATGTACTGGCTGTAAACCTCCGCGCAAGCCGCAGCAACACCATCGGCGTCATTGTTCCCCAACTGGTACACCACTTCTTTTCCTGCGTATTGAGCGGAATTGAGAAAGCGGCGGCGGATGCCGGTTATAATATCATAGTAGCACAAAGCAACGAATCGTATGAGCAGGAAGTGAAGATTGTGCATTCTTTCCTTGCCGCCCGTGTCTGCGGAGTCATCGCTTCACTTGCCAAGGACACTTCGCGATACGACCATTACCAAGAATTGCTGAACAATGACATCCCCGTCGTCTTTTACGACCGCATCTGCACGGGACTGAAAACCGAACGAGTAGTGGTAGACGACTATGCCGGCTCTTTTGCCGCAGTGGAATACATGATACAGACCGGATGCAAGCGTATCCTTTTCTATGGTGCGGCTCCCCACCTGGAGATTACCAAAAACCGCCGGAACGGCTATCTGGATGCCATGAAGAAGTATAAGATTCCGGTGGACGACAGCATGATTCTGTTGTGCGACACCCGCGAACGCGCCATCTCCATCACTCCCGACCTGCTGGAAAGCAAAAAACGCCCTGACGGCTTCTTTGCCATCAACGACGAGACAGCCTCGGGCATACTGTATGCCTGCAAACTGGTCGGCGTAAAAGTTCCCGATGAAGTATCCATCTGCGGATTCACTGACGGAGCCATTGCCCAAAGCACCGACCCGAAGCTGACTACCGTGGAACAGCATGGCGAGGAAGTGGGTAAAAGCGCTTTCAGCATTCTGACCGGAAAGCTGGAAGGAGAAGAGAAAAGCAGCAACAAGATAGTACGTACCAATCTGGTGATAAGAGGAACTACGAAATAATAAAACATATTAAACCATCATGAAAGTAAAACCCGATTTAAGTTTCTGGAAGCTGTGGAACATCAGCTTTGGTTTTTTCGGCGTACAGATTGCATATGCTTTGCAGAGTGCAAACATCAGCCGTATCTTTTCCACTTTGGGTGCAGACCCGCATAATTTGAGTTATTTCTGGATATTACCGCCGTTGGCAGGTATCATTGTACAACCCATTGTGGGAGCCGCCAGTGACAAGACCTGGACACGCTTCGGACGGCGCATCCCTTATCTGTTTATAGGTTCGTTGGTAGCCGTACTCGTCATGTGCCTGCTGCCCAATGCCGGAAGCTTCGGCATGGCAGTAAGCACGGCCATGATTTTCGGACTGGTATCGCTGATGTTCCTCGACACCTCCATCAATATGGCCATGCAACCCTTCAAAATGATGGTGGGCGACATGGTGAACGAGAAACAAAAAGGACTCGCCTACTCCATCCAGAGTTTTCTCTGCAATGCAGGCAGCCTGGTGGGCTATCTCTTCCCGTTCATCTTTGCATGGATTGGAATCAGCAATACAGCTCCCCAAGGCGTAATCCCCGACTCGGTGATTTACTCGTTCTACATCGGAGCGGCCATCCTTATCTTCTGCGTCATCTACACTTCGATTAAAGTAAAAGAGATGCCGCCTGCCGAATATGCAGAGTATCATGGCATCACCGAAGAAGAAGAACACGAAAAGACCAACATGCTGAAGCTGCTCATAAAGGCTCCGAAAGCATTCTGGACTGTCGGACTGGTACAGTTCTTCTGCTGGTTTGCCTTCATGTTCATGTGGACTTATACCAACGGCAGTATCGCTGCCAATGCCTTTGATGCTCCTACAGTAGAGCATCTGGTGGATGGCGTTACCAAAGTTGTGCTCGACACCAAGAGCCTGCAATACCAGAATGCCGCTGACTGGGTAGGCGTGCTGTTTGCCGTGCAAGCCATCGGCTCCGTGCTTTGGGCCATCTGCATACCGATGTTCAAAGACCGCCGCCGGGTCTACTCACTCAGCCTTGTTCTGGGAGGTATAGGCTTCATTTCCACCTACTTCATGCACGACCCTTATATGCTGTTCATTTCCTTCCTGCTGATAGGTTGCGCATGGGCTGCCATGCTGGCACTGCCGTTCACCATCCTGACCAACGCACTGAGCGGAGGACACATGGGTACTTATCTTGGACTTTTCAACGGAACTATCTGTATCCCGCAGATTATAGCGGCAGCCTTGGGCGGCACCATCCTTGCCTTGTTTACTCCCAAAGGAGCACTACCTCCCGAAATCAATATGCTTGTGCTGGCAGGAATCATGCTGATAATCGGTGCCGCCTGCGTATACCTCATCAAAGAGAACCAAGGAGAAAAAAGCAAGTAAGCACACACCTCCGAGACATAACGCACAAAGAACCGAGACCGGCACACCGTACAAAGGACAGCCATTATCTTTGTAATAAAGACATGAATCATACCGTATAATTATGGCAATCATACGGTATGATTCATGTCTTTATTACATACCGTATGATTGTTACCTCTTCTCCTAACCGTACATAGCACCTATTACTGACGAGACTACCAGCCCTCCGGCAAGAAAGCAGGTGAAAAAAGCCTGCCGCACGCTTGTTTTTTTCCTTTTCATTTCTTCTTTATTTCCGCATATTGCTTAACTTTACGGCGATAACTACAGAAAACACGTCGCCATGAAGAAATACCTCAAGACCGATGAATGGAATATCATCGAAGACCAGTTCCACCCCGACTGTCAACGGATGTCGGAAAGTATATTCAGCCTCGGAAACGGACGTTTCGGGCAACGGGGGTATTTTGAGGAGCCTTACAGCAGTGACAGTTACCGTGGTTCATTTGTGGCCGGCATCACTTTTCTGGACAAGACCCGCGTAGGATGGTGGAAGAACGGATTTCCCCCATATTACACCCGCATACCCAAGGCTGCCGACTGGAGCCGCATCAACCTGCGCCTCATCGATGAGGAACTCGATTTGGCAGATTGGGATGTTGACAGCTTCAACCGCCGCCTGGATATGAAGGAAGGTATCTCTTACCGGGACATGGAGGTGACATCTCCTCGCGGAAACCAGCTCCGCATCCATGTAGAACATATCACAAATATGGCAAGACCCAACCTCTGCCTCATCAAGTACAGCGTATCTTCCATCAACTATACCGGCAGAATCTCGCTCGTGCCCATCCTTGACGGAAATATGGTAGACAATGCCGACCTGCCAAGCCTGAAAATATGGAACATCCTGCGTTCCGGTTCTACCAGTGACTGTGCCTATCTTTGGACACAGACCCGCCGGGAAGACGCACAAGTGTGCTACGCCATGACTTACCACTTCTTCAAAAACAACAAAGAAACCACTGCCAACCCCATACGGATAGAAAAGGAAAAGCAGACCGGTTTCAGCGTAGGTGCCGACGTGAAACCCGGAGACAACGTGACTCTCATCAAATACACCGCCATCGCTTCTTCTCTCTATCACGAACGGAGTGAATTGGTAGAGCACTCCGTGGCCGAGGCACTCGAAGCCAAGAGCATAGGCTGGAATACGCTGGTAGAAGAGCATCGAAGGGCCTGGCAGGAAATCTGGGACGAAACGGATGTCGTCATCGAAGGGGACCCGGAAGCTCAGCAAGGTATCCGGTACAACATATTCCAGCTGTATCAGACTTACCGGGGAGATGACCCACGCCTGAACATCGGCCCCAAAGGATTCACCGGAGAAAAATATGGAGGTAATACTTACTGGAACACGGAATTGTGCTGTGTACCGTTTTTTCTGTTATCCACTCCTAAAGAGATTGCAAAGAACTTACTGGCATATCGGCACCACCAGCTTTCCAAAGCCATAGAAAATGCCCGAAAACTGGGTTTTAAGGAGGGTGCTGCGTTGTTTCCGCAGGTAACCAACAACGGAGAGGAATGCCACAGCGAATGGGAAATAACCTTCGAGGAAATCCATCGTAACAATATCATTGTCTATGCCATCGTTCAGCATGCAGTGTTGACGGGCAATATGGACTATATTGCCAAAGATGGTCTGGAAGTAATGATTGCCGTCAGCCGTTTCTGGAGCCAACGGGTATCCTTCTCACAACCCAAACAAAAATATGTCATACTGGGAGTTACCGGCCCGAATGAATATGAAAATAATGTGGACAACAACTGGTACACCAACTATTCCTGTATACAGTGCCTCAAGATGACCCTCCGTTTTCTGGAAATGGTGGCACAGCAATATCCGGATGAATATGCCCACATACGCCGTATCACCAATCTCGACCAAGTGGAGGAAAGCGCCCGGTGGAGAGACATCATCGAACACATGTACCTGCCGGAAAACAAGGAGCGGGGCATTTTCATCCAGAATGACGGCTATATGGATAAAGTACTGGAAAGTACAGACAACATTCCTGCCGAAGAACGCCCCATCAACCAACATTGGTCATGGGATCGCATTCTGCGCTCTTGCTACATCAAGCAGAGCGACGTATTGCTCGGACTTTACCTTTATTATTTCTATTTCGACACGGAAACCGTCCGCCGCAATTTCGAGTTCTATGAGCCGATGACCGTACACGAATCCTCCCTTTCTCCCCACATCCATTCCATCTTGGCTGCACGCATCGGTAAAGTGGAAAAAGCTTACCAACTTTTCCTGCATGCCACACGACTTGACTTGGATGACTACAACAACGAAGCAGACCAAGGTCTGCACATTACCAGTATGCCCGGCAGCTGGCTGGCCATCGTACGCGGATTCGCAGGCATGCAGGTATTGAAAGGGACATTGTGTTTCTCCCCCGTCATACCACAAAAATGGGACAGCTATTCATTCAAGGTAAATTATTTAAGGAACACGCTTCACATACGGGTAGGAAAAGAAATAGAAATCTCGCTTACAGCAGGCAGCAAAGTGGATATACAAGTCTACGGACACCAATATACGCTGGAACGGGGAACGGAATTGAAAATCAATGTGCCAATATGCTAATGTGCCAATAACCTGCGGCGTGATAGCGCGGTATGAACATTGCGCAGCCAATTAGCACATTGGCACATTAAATCATCATTTATCATATAACTGGGAGAACATTTGGTTGTTTTCCCGGTTTTATGTTTTATATACTTGAACGAATAACCATACACTTGTTTACCAATGAAAAAAATGTTTCTTTTCGCCCTGGTTACAACGTTGCTCATCACGTCATGCGGGCAAAAACAAAAGGGTAGCAATACCCTTATCCGACCGGTGAAGACTGCGCAAGTCAGCTCACAGACGATTATCCGCAAAGACTTCTCCGGAATGGTAGAAGCCGTGGAATATGTGAGGCTTGCCTTCCGCGTCAGCGGACAAGTCGTCAGCCTTCCGGTTGTAGAGGGACAGCGGGTAAAGAAGGGGCAACAGATTGCCGCCATCGACCCGCGTGACATCTCCCTGCAATATGCAGCTGACAAGGCTGCCTACGAAACAGCCGCCGCACAAGTGGAACGCAACAAACGGCTGCTTGACCGCCAGGCTATCTCCGTGCAGGAATACGAAATCAGCGTAGCCAACTATCAGAAAGCAAAATCCGCCTACGAGCTCTCCGGCAACAATATGCGGGATACGCGGCTGACAGCCCCTTTCGACGGTTCCATCGAAAAAAGGCTGGTAGAGAACTACCAGCGTGTCAATGCGGGAGAAGGGATTGTGCAGCTGGTAAATACACAGAAGCTACGAATCAAGTTCACCGTACCGGATGACTATCTCTATCTGCTTCGTGCCAAGGACGTAAAGTTCAAGGTGGTGTTCGACAGCTACCCCGCGGAGGCTTTCGACTCCAGACTGGAAGAGTATCTTGACATCTCCACGGCAGGGACGGGCATTCCGGTGACAATAGCAATTGACGACCCGCACTTTGACCGTGCACGTTATGACGTAAAACCGGGATTCACATGCAAAATAAAGCTGGCATCGGATGTCGCTCCTTTTCTTGAAGAAAAGCTGATGAATATACCGTTAAGTGCCGTGTTCGGTGACAGTGAAAACCAAAAAACGTATGTATGGGTGGTGGAGGACAATAAAGTCAGCCGCCGCGAAGTGAGCGTTTATTCTCCAACAGGAGAGGAAAACCTGCTTATCTCCAAAGGGCTGGAACCGGGAGAAACCGTTGTGACGGCCGGAGTATACCAGCTGACAGAAGGAGAAGCAATAAAGGTACTAATGTGATTAATCACATTGGCGCATCAGATTCCCATTTATCTAAAAAATATTCATTATGAATCTAGCCAAATATTCATTAGACAACACGAAGATTGTGTACTTCTTTCTGGCTGTGCTGCTTGTCGGCGGCATACTGTCGTTCGGCAGGTTGGGAAAGAAGGAAGACGCACCTTTCGTCATCAAGTCGGCAGTCATCACGACACGCTATCCGGGAGCGGAGCCGGCAGAAGTGGAACGGCTCGTCACCGAACCCATCTCCCGCGAAATACAGTCGATGAGCGGCGTCTACAAGATAAAGTCAGAGTCCATGTACGGACTCTCCAAGATAACCTTCGAGCTGCAACCGTCACTCTCTGCCGCATCCATTCCGCAGAAGTGGGACGAGTTGCGGCGCAAAGTACTCAACATACAGCCCCAACTGCCCGCAGGAGCTTCTGTGCCGACCGTCTCGGATGATTTTGGAGACGTTTTCGGCATCTATTACGGTCTGGTGGGTGACGAAGGTTTCTCTTACGAAGAAATGAGAAACTGGGCGGAACGAATCAAGACACAAGTCATCACGGCAGACGGTGTGATGAAGGTAGCCCTTTTCGGTACACAAACAGAGGTCATCCATATATTCATCTCCGTAAACAAGCTGGCCGGAACGGGCATCGACCCCAAACAGCTGGCCGGCCTGCTGCAATCGCAGAACCAGATTATCAATACGGGTGAAATCAGTACCGGAGAACAACAATTACGCATCGTGGCCAACGGTACCTACACGACTGTCGATGATATCCGCAACCAGATCATCACCACCTCCGGCGGACAAATCAGATTGGGCGACATCGCCATCATTGAAAAAGGGTACATGGAACCTCCCGGCAATATCATGCACGTCAACGGGAAGCGCGCCATCGGTATCGGCATCTCCACCGACCCGACAAAGGATGTGGTAAAAACCGGTGAACTGGTAGACCGGAGGCTTGCCGAACTCATGCCCCTCATCCCCGTGGGGCTGGAACTGGAAAGTCTGTATCCCGAAAATGTGATTGCCCAAGAAGCCAACAACGGGTTCATCATCAATCTGATAGAATCCATCCTGATTGTGATTGTAATCATCATGCTGGTGATGGGCATGCGTGCAGGAGTACTGATTGGCTCTTCCCTTATATTCTCTATCGGAGGCACACTGCTCATCATGTCGTTTCTTGGCGCAGGTCTGAACCGGACCTCCCTCGCCGGATTCATCATAGCCATGGGAATGCTGGTGGACAATGCCATCGTGGTGACAGACAATGCCCAGATTGCCATTGCCCGCGGCATCGACCGCCGGAAAGCGCTGATGGACGGTGCCACCGGTCCCCAATGGGGATTGCTGGGAGCAACGTTCATTGCCATCTGTTCGTTCCTGCCACTGTATCTGGCTCCCTCTTCTGTAGCCGAAATCGTGAAACCACTATTCGTAGTGCTGGCCATTTCCTTGGGATTAAGTTGGGTGCTGGCGTTGACACAAACCACTACATTCGGCAACTTCATACTGAAAGCAAAGGCTAAAGATGGTGGTAAGGACCCATACGACAAGCCTTTCTACCATAAATTTGCCTTCATCCTCGGCACACTGATACGCAAGAAGGCGTTGACCCTTGGAAGCATTACAGCACTGTTCATCCTCTCCCTTATCGTCATGGGACTGATGCCCCAGAACTTCTTCCCTTCTTTGGACAAACCCTACTTTCGGGCAGATGTATTCTATCCGGACGGGTACAGCATCCGTGAAGTAGAAACCGAGATGAAAAAGGTGGAAGCGCATCTGATGCAGCAGCCGGAAGTGAAACGGGTGTCCGTCACATTCGGCAGCACGCCGCTGCGTTACTATCTGGCCTCCACTTCCGTCGGTCCCAAACCTAACTTCGCCAATATCCTGGTGGAAGTAACGGACAGCAAATATACCAAAGAGTACGAAGAGAGGCTTGATGCCTACATGAAAGCCAACTATCCCAACGCCATCACCCGTACCATGTTGTTCAAACTCTCCCCTGCCGTAGATGCCGCCATCGAAATCGGGTTCATCGGCAATAATGCGGACACGCTGGTCATGCTGACCAACAAGGCTCTGGACATCATGCACCGTGACGGCGAACTTATCAACGTACGCAACTCCTGGGGCAATAAGATACCAGTATGGCATCCCGTTTACAGTCAGGAGCGCGCACAACCGTTGGGTATCTCCCGTCAAAGCATGGCACAGAGCATCCAGATCGGTACGAACGGCATGACACTTGGGGAATATAGGGAAGGAGACCAAGTACTTCCCGTTCTGTTGAAGAATAAAACCATCGACTCTTTCCGCATCAACGACTTGCGTACACTCCCCGTATTCGGCACTGCACGCGAAACAACCACTCTGGAACAAGTCGTCAGCCGGTTCGACCTCCAGTACAAGTTCTCCAATGTGAAAGACTACAACCGGCAGATGGTGATGATGGCGCAGGCCGACCCACGCCGCGGTGTGAATGCCATTGCCGCCTTCAACCGTATATGGAAGCAAGTGCAAGAGGAGATTGAAGTGCCCGAAGGTTACACCATGAAATACTTCGGAGAGCAGGAAAGCCAGGCAGAAAGCAATGCCGCACTGGCAGCTAACCTGCCGCTGACATTCTTCCTTATGTTCGTCACCTTGCTGTTTCTGTTCCGCAGCTACCGGAAGCCGATTGTTATCCTGCTGATGCTGCCGCTTATCTTTATAGGTATTGTACTGGGACTGGTGGTATTGGGGAAATCATTCGACTTCTTCTCCATCCTCGGCTTGCTGGGGCTGATTGGAATGAATATCAAGAATGCCATCGTGCTGGTGGACCAGATTGATACGGAAACCGCTGCCGGAAAAGCACCGCGTGATGCTGTTATCAGTGCAACGACCACCCGTATTGTCCCGGTGGCCATGGCATCGGGTACCACTATCCTGGGAATGTTGCCGTTATTGTTCGATGCCATGTTCGGCGGCATGGCGGCAACCATCATGGGTGGTTTGCTGGTAGCCTCGGCATTGACTCTATTCGTGCTGCCGGTGGCTTATTGCGCCATTCATAAAATCAAATGAGAGAACATTCAACAATTTACAGTTTACCAATTGAATGATGAAAACAAATATACTTATCCTATCATTACTGTGCTTCGGACTGAATGCCGGGGCGCAACAAACCTATCTGAGCCGCGAAGAATACCGCGACAAGGTAGAAGCATACAGCCAGATTCTAAAACAACAGCATCTGAAAACATTCGCCAGTACCGAGGCACGCAAGATTGCCTCCACCGGTTTCCTGCCCCAGATTGACATCACCGCCGAGGGTACCGCCAATCTCAATCATCTGGACCAATGGAACAGTCCGAAAGGAGACTACCGCCCTTATACCTATCAGGCACTTGCCACCCTGACCCAACCGCTTTATGCCGGAGGTTCCCTGATAGCTCAAAAGAAAATGGCCCAAGCCGACGAGGCACTGGAGCAACTTACCACAGAACTGACCCTCGACCAGATACACTACCAAAGTGATGCCATCTATTGGAATGCCTCTGCCGCCCGTGCCGGCCTGACGGCAGCAACCACCTTTCTAAACATTGTACAACAGCAGTACGACATCATCCAAGACCGCTTCGACGAGGGTGCCATCAGCCGCACAGACTTGCTGATGATCTCCACCCGGCGTAAGGAGGCCGAATTGCAGTACATCAAGGCACGCCAGAAACATACCCTTGCTCTGCAACAGCTGAACATTCTGATGGGCTCGGAACCGAACGCTCCCATAGACAGCATAGCCGAAATAGATATACCGACTACCCCCATCATTCCTTTGGGCCTGGATGATGTACTGCCCCGCCGGGCAGAATATGCCAGTACCTCCGTGAACATCGCCCGCAGTGAAGCGCAACGGCATGCCGCCCTCAGCCGCTACAACCCACAAGTCAGCATGTTCCTCGCTACCGGTTGGGATACGGGAATCGCCTATATGGGGCAGGATGTACCTCATACTCCCGTCGTAGGGGTCAATGTCAGCATCCCCATCTTCCGTTGGGGAGCCCGCTTCAAGACAAACCGCCAACAGAAAGCCTATATCGGCATACAGAAGCTGCAACAAAGCTATGTAACGGACAATATCCTGGAAGAGCTCTCCGCAGCCACCACAAAACTGACGGAAACTGAACAGCAAGTCAGGACTGCCCGGGAGAATATGACACTCGCCGAAGAGAATCTGGACCTTGTCACTTTCTCCTATAATGAAGGAAAAGCCAGCATGGCAGATGTATTGTCCGCACAACTCTCGTGGACGCAGGCACACACCAACCTGATTGATGCGTATCTGGCAGAGAAAATGGCGGTAGCTGAATATAGGAAGGTGATTAGTGAATGAAATGCTCCTTAAAAAACATACAAAAAACTCCGGCATAGCTTTACAAAGCCATACCGGAGTTTCTTTATATTTTTCCTACAGACTGTTTATCCCAGGAACGAAATCAGCACACCCGCCGCAACAGCCGACCCGATTACACCGGAGATATTACTGGACATACAGTAATTCAGCACATGGTTCTTAGGGTCATATTTCGTTGCAATATCATTGCAGACACGGCTTGCCATGGGCACGGCACTCAATCCGGTTGCACCAATCAACGGATTAATCTTCTTTTTGCTGAACAAGTTGAACAGCTTTACAAAAAAGATACCGCCGGTAATGGACAGTGCAAACGCCAGGAAGCCGCCGATTACGATACCAATGGTCGTCCAGTTCAAGAAAGCCTCACTGGTCATGGTGGCACCCACGCTCAGTCCAAGGAAAATAGTAGCCGCATTCATAATACTGTTGGCTGCCGCATCGAACAGACGGCTCGTATCAGAACCTATTTCCTTAATCAGGTTACCAAACATCAACATACCAATCAAAGGCACTGCCGTGGGCACAAACAAGGCGACAACCGTAGTCACAGCAATCGGGAAGATAATCTTCAATACACGCAGATTCTTAATCTCGATTTTCGAAGGATACAGTTTCTCCTGCTCCTTCATGTTAATCATCAATTCCTTCTTGGTACAGAACAGCTTCACCACCATCGGAATGATGACCGGTACCAGCGCCATATAAGAATAAGCAGCAATGGCAATAGGACCCAGCAAATGAGGAGCCAGCTTAATGGTAGTAAAGATAGCGGTAGGACCATCGGCACCACCGATAATACCTAACGCACCCGCTTCCTGCGGAGTAAAACCCATCAACACGGCACAAAGCAGCACGGTAAAGATACCCAACTGGGCCGCTGCACCGAATATGGAGAGACGCAAGTTACGAAGCATCGGACCGAAATCAGTCATCGCACCCACACCCATAAAGATGACAGGAGGCAGGAAACCGGTCTTAATCAGCATGTAATAGATGAAGTTCATCAGTCCGAGGTCATGCGCGATTTCGTGCAACGGCATCTCCCAGATATTCTTCATTACCCCGCCTACCATGACCATTCCGTTCTCGTCCGCCTGAACCACACCCATGTCACCACCGGGAAAGTTGGCAATGAGCACACCGAAAGCGATGGGCACCAGCAACAGCGGTTCATAGTGTTTCTTGATACCTAAATAAAGCAGGATGAAAGCGATGGCATACATCACGAGGAACGACGGATCGGCAATGATGTTGCTGAAGGCCGTCATGTCATAGAGTTTTGCAAATATATCTTCCATTATCCTATCTTCATTAATACATCATCTTCAGAAACAGAATCGCCGGGGTTGACACAGATAGCCGTCACCGTTCCATCAAAATCCGCACGGATGGCATTGTATGTCTTCATGGCTTCGATATAGCAAAGCAGGTCGCCTTTCTTCACCTTATCGCCTACCTTCAACGAAGTTTCCTGCGTGTTCTTGGTCAGGAAGAACTTGCCTTCCAACGGAGCAGGCACATCCTGTCCTTCGCCTACGGAAGCAGAAACCTTGTCTGTGGCCGAGGCGGGCAGGTCGATATCGCCATAGGCTACCGTCACGCGGTAAGCCTGACCGTCCACCTGCACGGTGAGCGTCTTGGGTTTGGCATCGTCCAGCGGAGACTTGTCACGTTCGGCACGACGTTTTTCCACGTCTTCCAGGAAGTCTTGTTTTGCCTTGCCGCTCTTATAGGCCTCGTATTGAGCCGGGTGCATGGCGTACTCGAAGAGTTCTTCGTCGTCCTCGCCCAATTCCCATTTGTTTTCCTTCATCAGCTTGCGGTACTTGTCCAAAGCATCGGGGTAGTTGTCTTGCGGATTGCCGGTGAAAAACTTGCGTCCTTCGCGCTCCGCTTTTTCGATAAGTTCAGGAGCCAATTCACCCGGCAACTTACCGGCTTTGCCCAACAGCATATCCCAGATATCATCGGCAATCATGCCCCAGCGTTCCTTGCCCTTCTCCATAGCAATGACGTTCATCATGGAGAGGTTCTTGACGTACTGGCTGAACGGAGTCACCAATGGAGGATAACCTACGCGCGGCCAAACGTATGCCACTTCATTGAACAACTTAATGAGCAATTCGTCCTGCTTCATGAAAGGCAGGTTGCGTTTTGCCTTGTATTTGTTGATGGATTCCAAGTTGGACTCCAAGTCGGCCATCAGACTGCCCATCATGCCGCCCGGCAGTCCGGGACCAATCAGCAGGGAGTTCATCAAGCGGTTGCGTGGACTGATATACAAGCCGAGGAAGTCGTCCATAAACTCCTGGATGAGGGCACGTACCTTCATATATGCCTCCATATTGATTTCGGGCACCTGGAAGCCTGCATCTTTCAGCATAGCCTGCACGCTGAGCAAGTCTGCATGTCCCGTACCCCATGACAGCGGTTCCATGCCTACGTCGATATAGTCGCAACCCGCCTCGCACACTTCAAGAATGCTTGCCATATTGAAACCGGGACCTGCATGGCTATGGTACTGGATAGGAATATCGGGATGTGCCGCCTTGATGTTGGCCACAATCTTACCTAGAGAAACCGGACGTCCGATACCTGCCATATCCTTGATGCAGATTTCGTCGGCACCTGCCTTGATAAGCTGCAAAGCCATGTTCGTGTAGTATTCTACTGTATGGATAGGTGAATGGGTGATACAGAGCGAACATTGGGAAATCATTCCGGCATCGTGTGCATAACCGATGGAAGGGATGATATTGCGGGTATCGTTCAGACCGCAGAAGGTACGCGTGATGTCCGTACCCTGCGCTTTCTTCACCTTATAGAACAACTTACGCACATCAGCGGGCACAGGACTCATGCGGAGGCCATTGAGGGCACGGTCTAACATGTGGGTCTGGATACCGGCTTCATGGAACGGCTTCGTCCACTCGCGCACGGCTTTATTCGGATTCTCCCCAAACAGCAGATTTACTTGTTCAAAACCTCCGCCATTGGTTTCCACGCGCGCAAAACAACCCATCTCGATGATGGCGGGAGCTACTTTCACCAGCTGGTCAACGCGGGGTACATATTTTCCGGCACTCTGCCACATGTCCCTGAATACCAAGCTGAATTTAATTTCCTTTTTCATACTAATTTATTCGGTGTGTTTTTATTTTTATAATTGATTCAGATTTTTTCTACCTTAGCAACTTTACCCTTACCTTGTGTCACTACTGTTACGGCAGCACTGATAGCTGCCAGAATATTACCGGGGACAGGTGCGGGACCATTTGCCGCTGCTTTAGCCGGTGCCACCTCTTCGGGCGCATATTTATTCACCAATGCAATAAGAGCTTTTCCTAAGTTAATAACAATCAGCAGGATAGCGAAGACTGTTGCCATACCTACCACCATCAGCAAAAGTGCTGTATTCAAGTTCTCCATATTATAAATTATTAGTTATTCAGCCACATTTACGAAAAATCGCTCGAAATTAGCGATAATCCATTAAAGAAAGGCAGAAAAAAATGATAAAAGATGCTAAAAAGTAAAGCTTCCCGCACAACCAAGAGATTGTACGGGAAGCTTTTAGCATAGAAACTGTGTCGGTCATCAGTTACTTTCAAAGAAGGAGAATCAGCCCAACGGGTTCTCGCCTTGGTCACCGTCGTTGCCGCCGGGATTGCCGCCCGTAGAGGTAGAGGTCTTGCCCCATTCTTCCCAAACAATCTTCGTATTCACCATGCTGCGGGTAGTCACCTGACGGCCACTATTGCGCTCCACTTCGGGCAGGAAACGAACGCGCACTCCGTTAATCAGCGAAGCGCTTACCTCCGCAGCAGTCAGCACTCCTCTTTTGGTAGAGGTGGCAGTATAGTAGAAGGTGCCTACACCATCTATCTTCACAGTACGTCCCTGTCCCATGAAATTACTCAATACACGTCCCAAATTCTCCATCACTGCATATGTGTCACCACGGGTCACGGTAGAAATGACAGACAGTTCATCTGCCACTTCACGGGTAGTAACCGCCTTACCCCAGGTTACAGATTGAGGGTACCACAAATTGTTTACTTTCTTCTGAATTCTTCTAAAAAATGCCATAATCGTAATGTTTTAAATGATTAATTAATAATGATACGGGTTCTCTTGTCTCACCCGAGAAGCAGAAGTTTTCATCGTGAGGCCTCAACGATTCAGCCGTCTGCTTTTCTCAAATTCGATGTTGCAAAGTTAGGGCGGGAAACAAGGGAAAACAAGAAAATGGCATCTACAACCATTTTTCATAAATCATTTAAAAACAAAGGATTACAAAAACGCCGTCTCTACAAGGAGAGGGGAAAATAAAGCGGAAATAAGAAGAATAAGGTGGTAATCTCTACAAGCTATACACGCAAACCTCTGATAATGAATACGCCTATATCTTCCGGTCTCTACAGAATAGTTGTTATAAGCTATTCTTTGCAATATGATATCATTTAGAGTTTATGCCAGTGAAAAGAAAGAATGCACACATAGAGAGAATGTACCTCTCTACGTGTTTGGCTGATTTTATTTTGTTACTGCATTATACAAATCCTGATAGGTCTTCACCACACTATACACCATATCACCTGTACTGATAGCTGCAAAGTGGCGACGAGCACATTCTATCTTGGCATCCTCGGAATGACGAAGTTGTGATACTTCGATGTCGTTACCTTTGGTTTCCGCTACGAAATATACGTGCTTCACAGTGCCTTCTCGGAAAGCTACAGCCCAGTCGGGATTGTATTTGCCCATTGGGGTGTTGATGTAGAAACCTCCCGGCAGTTTGCTATATACCACTACATCATCCTCGGCTTCCAGTGATTCGGTAAAGCTCTTTTCGATTCTCCCGCTATCCACTACCACAAGGTCGTAGAGAGACTTGGTGCTTTCGATGGCGTCCCTACCGAGAGTACCGCGCAGCGTGGCTTCCTCAAAGATGTCTGTGCCAAAAGTACCGGTACGTTTTTCGTATTGTATATGTTGGATGAGGGAAATTGCTTTACAGTCATTGATAATGCGACCTGCCTTGATGATGAACTCCTCTGGATTCAGCTTGAACTGATGAAAAGTCGCATGATTAACGCCTTTCAGCATTTCTACAATGGTGCGGCGAGTTAGACCGGTGGATTGCACGAGTTCACCTACCAAGTCGTAAGTTACCTCTGCACCAATGGCTTCCGTCACACGGATAGTCTTCACAGTGGCTGCGCTCATAGCAGTTCCGGCTTCCAACTCCTTTCGGTCACGGATGCTTTCCATGCCGCCACTTTCCACAACGATACGAACCTCTGTCACATTCAGATGCTTGTCGAGTGCATCAATGGCAGCCTTTATGAGCTTTGGAGTTTCAAAGCGCACATTGTAATAGGTACGTGTATTGATACGCTTCCACAACTCTTGCCACTCTTTTTTGTTGAAGTTGTCTTTCACGAAATGAGCCTCCGTCTTGTTGCGTCTGTTAGCTGGTTTGAACGCATCGGGATTGAATACCTTATCCAACTGCTTGACGATAAACGAGCGTAGATTTTCCATTTCACCAAAGTTGAGCGTTCCGGCTTTCTTTTCATCAAAATACTTCTGCGTTAGCTTACCCTTTCTGATGTAACCTTGCCCAATCAGTTCCTCGTGGATTTCCACAGCCTGCTCAGTGGTTATCTTTATGTTATGTCCGTCCTCGGTTTGCGTCAGCTGGTCGATAAACAACGTAGGTGGTACAACCACCGGACGGTTACTGCAGGCTTCCGCCATGTCTGTTTGCAGCTTCTTGGCAAAGTCGTCATAGCTCTCGCTGGCAATAACGGTCAAGATATTGGTGTCGAACACATGGTCGCCCAATACGTCGGCATCTTGACGTTCGCCCTTATCGTTGACGCATAGGCGCATACCACGCCCCACCTCCTGACGTTTCTTGATTTCGTTGGAGGTGTCTTTCAACGTACAAATCTGGAACACATTAGGATTGTCCCAACCTTCCTTCAAGGCCGAGTGAGAGAAGATGAAGCGAACGGGACAACTTTGGCTAAGTAAACGCTCCTTATCCTTCATGATAAGGTCGAAACCACGTTCTTCGTTTTCGCCTTCCTTATTCTTCGATTCCACGCTCTTCCCTTTTTTATCGATAGAGAAGTAACCATCGTGAATGTTTTCGGGCGCATTCTCCGGATTGGAAAGGAAGCAAGAGTAGGCAGCATCCGTAAAGGTAGGCATAAACTCTTGCAAGGCACGTTGGTACTCCTCTTCAAACATCTTTGCGAACTTACCCTTTTCCATGTTGTCTTTACCATAGATGCGATAACTGTCCACATGGTCGATAAAGAACAATGACAGCACTTTGATGCCGCGAGCGAAAAGTTGGCGTTCACGTTCCAAATGAGTCTTGATGGTTTCACGTATCTGGTGGCGACGGAGAATATCCTCATTCACGCTGCCCACCACCTCACCGGGATGAAGCGTCAGTCCGTTGAGGAAATGCACGGTGTTGGTCAATCCGTCTATACGTTCCACTTTAAAGTTATCGGCATATTCCTGCAAACCGCCGCTTTGCTCTTTGAGGTCGAAGCCCTCATTCACCAAGCGAATGGTCTGGCGTGTGCCATTGACAGTCTTGACATCGAAGCCCAATCGAGCTCGTGGATTGCCTTTACTAATAACGATTTCATCTAGATAAACATAACCATTGGTGGCTGTAGACCCCACTTGATGCACACTGCGTACCTCTATTTTCTTCACCAGTTTCTTGTTGTAAGCGTCGATGGCATCGAGGCGATATACTTGGTTGAATATTTCACGGTGCGTGGCACTATAAAGTAGGGTAAAGAGCGGGTTAAACAGTTTGATACCTTTTCGTGTAGCATTACTTTTATCCGTTCCCAACACGCTTTGCGGTTCGTCAATGATTAGGATGGGATTCATTTTTGCCAAGATGTCAATCGGCTTTCGCGAGCCGAACTCATCACGGCGTGAGAAGATGATACGGGCGGCTGCATCACCGGCACGTCCTTCTTTGTTTTTATCTTCGTTGAGCGAAGCATTAAAAGCCTGCGTGTTGATAATCATTACATGAATGCCGTTATCCGAAGCAAAGGCATCAATCTTAGCGAGCTGCTTGGAGTTATAGATGAAGTATTGCATACGCTTACCATATTCTCCAGCAAAGTGCTCTGCCATACTCTCAAAACTCTTGAACACACCTTCGCGGATGGCAATACTTGGCACTACAATCACAAATTTCGACCAGCCATAGCGGGCGTTCAGCTCGTACATGGTCTTGATGTAGGTATAGGTCTTACCCGTACCTGTTTCCATCTCGATGGTAAAGGTACGTCCGTCTCCCTCCAGATGCTCCACGGGCTTTAATCCTTCTGCCATCTGTATGCCACGCACATTCTCGCAAATACTTTCATTGTCAAGCACAAGGGGAAGATTGCCGAATCCGTCGAAGTTGAGCGCACCAAACTTGTTCAAGAAGGTGCGGCTGCCATCGTGTTTGGGTTGCCCCTGAAACACATCACTCACACATTTGGTAGCTTCCGCTTGAAAGCGTTGATGTTTATACTTGATTCTCATAAGCTACTATTCCTCCATACCATCTATGATGTTATTTAATTGCGCCTGCAACTCTTCTTTCTTAGGTAAGTATAATTGATAACGTGCAGCAAACAACTGATTGCTGATACCTTCAAGCGCATACTCCATCAAGAGTTCGTCTTTCTTTGCGCCCAATACGATTCCAATAGGTAGATTGTCGTCTGGTTGGCAAATTTCTGCCTTAAAGTAATTCAGATATAAATTCATCTGCCCGATGTCTCCGTGTTTGATTTCAGCACGTTTCAAGTCTATCAGTACATAACATTTCAGTATGGCATGATAGAACACCATATCTACCTTAAATCTACGACTCCCAATAGGTATGACATATTGACGACCAATGAAAGCAAAACCTCTACCTAACTCCAGCAGGAAAGTTTCCATATTTGCTTTCAGAGCTGTTTCCAACTCACTTTCTTTGTATCTCTTGCGAACAGGCAGACCGGTAAATTCAAGCACGTAAGGGTCTTTTATGATGTCCTCCGGCTTTTGAACTATGTGCCCCTCGTTCGCCAAAGCCAGTATTCCTGCCTTATCCGTGCTCAGTGCAAGCCGTTCATACAAAGAACTGTTCATCTGTCTTTTCAATTCCCGCACTTTCCAACCTTCCTTGATAGCTTCGGTCATATAGAATTGCATTTCCAACGGATCTTCGCACTTCAACAACTCAAAGTAATGACTCCACGTTAAAATGTGAGACACTGTCTCACATTTTGGAAACTTAAGGTAAAACATACGCATGTATGTTAAGTTGGAGCGACTGAAGCCCCTGCCTCTCAACCGTGTCAAGTCCTTGGAGAGGTTCACCAATAGGCGGTCTCCATAGCGAGCTTTGGCGTTACCTTTTTGCTCAAATTCTATAATATATTGTCCTGTCGCCCAATTCGCCATCAGTAACGAATGGTTCACTGCCTTGATAGCTTTACCACGAGCATCATTCCAAAGTTCTAAAATATGTGAGACAAGTTTCACATATTCAGAATCGCCTTCTTCAGTGTGCTGTATGATGATATTCTTTTCCATTGAAAATGTCGTTTTATTATATTACCCTGATATTATTAAACGCATCATTATCCGCCCAATCCAAGGCTTGCTTGAACTGCTCATAGATGTTGATTTTCTGAGCATCTTCTTTGAAACAGGCATCGCGGAAGAGTACACGTAAAGGACTTTTGTCTGCCATCGCAGCTACTACCTTATCGGTAATATCTGGAGAAAAACAAGCCACGAGGTCGCCTTCATTGACGGTGTAGATGGTGCAGCCATCCACGGTTTCTGTCAACAAGGGTAAGTCCAAACGAACACCCCATGCCAACATAGAGCCATAGAGCAGGTCGAGGTCGGTACGGTCATCCTTGATATTATTGGCAAAGAGGTCGAGCTGGTCTTGCTTGTATTCCTTAGGTGAAAGCGATACTTTCTCGTAGTTACTTTCATCGAGGCGATAGACACGGAAACCGGTGTCGAGATTTTGTGTAGTAAGCGGAGAATCAGTTTTGATTTTTGCACCGGCACGACGGATGCGTTCTTTAGCTATCTCAGGGATAGTGGCGTAGCCTGCCTTACGTGCTTCGCTATCTTCTGGCGTTTCTTCGGGAAGCTGAACGCAGATATATCTTCTGTTACCTCCGTCTTCGGCGTTGAGTTGCATTACAGCATGAGCAGTGGTGGCAGAGCCTGAGAAGAAATCGAGGATAAGTGCATCTTTATCAAAATGAGTCATCATCTTGAGCATCCTTATCAAGAGATTTATACTTTTAGGATTGTCGAATGCTTTGCAGCCCATTAATTTCTGAAGATATGAAGTTGCGGAAGAAGTTAAGAAATCTGCATCCCACCAAGTCGTAACTTTTTTTCTTGATTGCCGAGCCTGATCTTCGTAATACTTCTTCTGGAGATTGTTCTCTGTGACAATAAGCAGTCCATTATCATACAGTTTCTGCATGGTCTCTTTTGAATATCTCCAATATCCTTCAACGCCCATAAATTCGTAAAAAGGATTACCTTTCTTTGCTCCACCAGGACCATCCACAGGTGCCAATTTATATTTTCCCTTATCGTCTTCTCGATTAAATCCGTCTAATACTGGGTCTTCTCCTATATTCTTTTGTTGAGCAAACACCTCATTTATTTCTTTTGCATAAAACGCAATGTGATTGTGATTCTCAGATATTATTCTATCATTAGAAACAGAAGCTCTATGCTTATGGCAAATATCAGCAATGAAATTATGCTCACCAAAGACTTCATCGCATATTTTGATGAGATTTGCATTCTCATCATCACCTATCGAAATAAAGATAACTCCATCCTCCGTGAGCAGAGAACGAGCCACCAGCAAACGACTATAAATCATACTACACCAATCCGAATGAAACTTACCATTCGTATCGGTATTCTTCCTGAAGCGATAGCCCAACTCGTCCACATTGCCGGCTTTGAAATCCTCTTCGGCAGCAGTGCGAGCAAAGTCGTCGTGATACACAAAGTCATTGCCAGTATTATAGGGTGGGTCGATATAAATCATCTTCACCTTACCCATATATGAGCGTTGCAAGAGTTTGAGCACTTCCAGGTTATCACCTTCGATATAGATATTCTTCGTATTGTCCCAATCCAAGGAATCTTCCACCACCGGGCGTAATGTCTTATCGGTTGGTTTGGCAGCCTCCATACGAGCGGCGTTCTTGCCTACCCATGTAAACTGATACATCTCGCCACCGCCGTCTGTGACATGGTCGCCAAGCAACCGGCGAAGCACCTCGAAGTTTACCTTTCGGGAGATTTCACCAGTCTTGTCATCACGTACTTCGGTAAATGCCGAAGGTGCTATCTGATAGAGCGCATCAAGATTGAGTTGCGTTCCGTCTGCGGAGTTCAAATCCAAATGTTTTAATATGTCAGTCATATATCTTGTTTCTTAATTGTTTTCTAATGTTTTAAGTTTCTCTTTCTTTGATTCATCCTTGATGAAAGTAGGAGACGTGAAAATAAAACGCAATTCCGCGGCACTTTACAAAAACAATTATTTAAAGTACTGAGCAATAAAATATTGCCCAGTACTTTGCCATGTCAGAAGATTCACTTAAATTAGTGTTGCAAAAAAGCACAAGAAATCTTCAACAAGCATGACAAAAATAAGCATAAAATCCGGTAAACTCACTTCTTTTGGAGGGATATTTTTAATTATGGAACAATTTGATTCTATGCTCTCATCCGTAATCAATTCAACACTTTAGCAGTCTGATAGAAAGCGAACTGTTGAAATAACAAGGAATAACAATATTTTTAAGTCACCAATCAGTTTCTCATTTCATTTTGTAACAACATTTCAAAGTCCAAAGACATCCGTTTCAAGCCATCAATCCGTCACACTCCATCCCCTCACAGAACGCCTTCTGAAGTGGGGGTAATTCAGTATACGACTGAATAGGATTCAATATACGACTGAATGGCATTCAGTATACGACTGAATAGGGTTCAGTATAAGACCGAGGTTATATTATAGCAAAACAGAATTGAGAACAAGGGGGAAATCACCGACTTTTTGTCCTAATAAATCAACACAAACTGACTATATCCCTAAAATAATCATATAAAAATATCGGAAATGAGTTCAAGACAGATACTCTGCAACTTTCTGTATTTACATATTTAGCCAGTTGATTTTCATATATGTTGCTCTGAGCTAGATTTTCTTTTAAAGCAGGTATAGCATCAACACTTACACAAATGAAGTTTGCCTTCCGAACATTCATATCGGTCAAATGCAGCCAATTTTCTTTAGCAGTCTGTTGTTTCAGCAACTTCTTTTCCTCTTTCTCATTTTTATTACCTGATATAAGCAGATGCTCAAAAGAATTATAAAAAGAAAAATCACGAGCCAAGGCTTTAAAATTATGACATTTCTCACGAGTAACGTCATAACTCAGATAATCCTTATCCGGCAGTTGCTTGGTATAGAACACAGACTCCACCATCGGATAATTGATATACAATTTCCCATTTTCGGTTTCATCGTCAAAATACTCCAGCATTTCACCGATATGTCGGTTGTTCTCTTCCAATGTCAATCGGGATTCTTGAAAATCATAATCAAAAAACAAGAATATTTCAGAAACATCCACTTCCAGAATATCAGCAAGAGTATCATCCCCTTTCTTTTGCAATATATCATTAAGTATAGTTACCGTATTTCCGCTTGCTGTAACATTTTCAAAGACATCATACCCCTTTAACTTTGAATATAAAGAATAAATATTACTGTTATAAGTACATACAAACGGCTCTGTTTCTTTGGCGAAAAACAAATGTTTCAAAGTCTCAAAAAGACGAGGCTCACATTTCTTACCTTCAAAAATAAATAGTATCATACCTTGAAAGTATTACCCCGGAAAAGTTTTTCGATATTGTGTCCAAACCTCAACTCTTTATCCGTACAGTCACACAAAGGTTTAATCTTATTTTCATTCAAGATGAAATTACAGTCCGGACGCAGCAGGTCATTGGTCATTAAATACGTGTTATGTGAAGAAGTAAATATCTGGCAATCCATATTGAACAGCATTTTGCACACTTCAAAGGCTAAACGGAAATGGTAGAACGCATCAAATTCGTCAATAAAGACAAATGACGCCTCACTCATTCGTTTCATCCAAAAATAAAGTAATTGCAGCGACCTCGTTCCCGTAGATGCAACCAAGTAGAAAGGTATTTCCGAACCGCCTATATCACAAAGTATTTGTTTATCGGCAGGCGTATGTGCGACAAGCCGGAACGTTTGTCCACTGACTCTCCGCAGGAAATTTGAGAAGTCTTCGAGCAATCCGTTTGCAATGATAAACTCATCAAGATTCATTGCAGTTGTTTCCAGTCCGATAAATTCCCTTGTATCAAGATTCCGAAACCAAAGCATCGAGTTGACAAACTTACTGAGTTTTATCAAGTAGTGTTCTTTGCCCAACGGGTAGGAAGTCAATAAGAAATTGACTATCGACACATTATTTGCATTGCTTCCGAGGTTATTCTCTATGGTTTCTTCCATAGGAAACTGTTGCTTGTCTATGCAAAAAGAACCATTCTTCCGTTCAAAAACCAAATTATCGTCCACCCTAAGCGATTCGGACACTAATATACCACCGGCATTTTTAGAATAGGCATAGACAACTATCTCGTTCTCAAACCTAAATATATATTCGAACTCGACTACTCCCTCTTTATTTCCGGTATAAATAAAATTCACATAATAATCTATCTTCTTCCATTTGGGCGACAAATGGTTCTCAATATCGAATAAGGCTAAACTGAAGTTTGTTTTACCCGATCCGTTCGGTCCATATACAATACCATTTTTTATGATACCGTCTTTGATAGCGTTTTTATTGAACTCATAATTAGCCGGACTTGACAAATCCCACTCAATGCGGTCTGCAAATCCACGATAGTTGGTAACAGCAAATTTTACTAACATATTTCTATTGGCTTAACTTTCAGAAGACAAAGATACGGAAAAGGATTTCCGTAAAAAAATTACGGGCTTAATTTATCTTAATGCCACCTAATAGTTTCATACCCTTGTTACTGTTGTCTTGCAATCCGAAATTTCAGACATGACACACTACTGTATCCAGCGTCTCCCCATCGGCAAACAGCCTGCCATCCGCCTGCGTCATCCGTTTCTTCAGGCGAAACTTCTGTTGCGAAACCGTGGCAGGAGAGACTGCCGTGAATGTAGCAATCTGCACATTCGTAAAGCGCAAGCGGATAAGCAGGCACAACTGGCGGTCGGCAGGCGTAAGGCGAGGGAAACGCGCCAAGAGGCGGTCGTTGAAGCCATCGTACATTTTATCGGCAAGGTTGTTCAGGTACTTCCAACGGTCGTCCATAAGGAATTTGGGCTGGTTGCGCAGTTGTTGCACCACCTCGTCGCCGTCTATCAAAGCAGAAGTGAGCGCCTGCATCTGCCCGTCCAGCTGACGGACACGCTCACCCTCCTTTTGCAGCATTTCCACTTCGCGGGGCACTGGACGATTCTCGTACTCCTTAAGGCGAAGGCGAAGGGATTCGTTCTCCGTGCAGAGGCGACCGCTTTGCTCCATCAGATTGGTCAGCGACTGGCGCACCTCTTCCCGCTCCTCGTTCGTGAGCGACATTTCGTCCAAGCACGCTTCCAGTTCTTCACGTTCGCGCTCGTAGTCCTGCAAACGCTGTTCGTTCTCGCTCAATTCAATCAGATAACTGCGATGCTTGCGCTCCCTGAAAAAATTGAAATCGACCACAGAGAGCCAAGCGTTCAGCCCCAACATCAAGACACCGAAAGTGCCCCACCCTATCTGCTTCCAACGGTTGGCAGGCACCATACGGACGGCACGCCCACCGGAAAGTTCCTTTGCCTGCTCATACTCTTGGTGCAGACTGGAGAGCAGCCCCACGGCACGGGCACTGTCGGCATCACCGGCCTGCGCCAGCGAATCGGCATAGACAAGGGATTGTTCGTAACGCAGCAGCACATCTCGGTTGGAATGAGAACAGGAAGTCAGACCAAAGAGGGAAATCAGTAGGAATAGGAGGATAAATAGATTTCTCATACGCAAACACCATTCAAGGTGGAAAATGATTTTAATATTGGGGGGTGAAGGTACGATTTTTTCTTCTTTACTCACCCGATTATGGCCCAATATTTCACCATTTCGTCCAACAATGCCGTTTCTATCTTATCCAGGCACTCACCCGCTCGCGAATAGCCACCGACTCGTTCAGCAACCGGATAAACTCTCGCATAGAGCGTTTGCGATAGGCATCTCGCAAGGTATGCACGCAGCCCACCATATCGTTCTGCGGCACGTCAATGGGAATGGCCTTCACACCCGTTTCGTTGTGAATGGAAGCCTCGGCAAGCACGGTGATGAGGTTGCCTTGCCGCACCAGTTCGAGCAAGATATTGGGGTCGTTTAGTTCGACGTGAATCTTCAGCGGACAAGAGCAACGTTCGAGCATACGGTCGAGGGCATTGCGTGCCTGCAAACCTTTGGAGGGAAGGGCGAGGTTGAATTGCGACAGCCGCTCCAGGCTGACCTTCTCCTCCCTTGCCAACGAATGGAGAGGGCTGACGATGGCTGCCAGGTAATTCTGGAAGAGAATGTGCGACTCGATGTCCTCCATCGCCACACACGGTCTGAAGGCCAATACGAAATCCACCTCGCGCTGGCGAAGCAGTTCCATCAGTTCGGCCATCGGCTTATAGCAGACGTTGAGCTTGATGCGAGGGTATTGCTTCATAAAGGTAAAGATGGTTTCCGTCAGCATAGGAGCGAAGGAGTAAGTGACACCGATGTTCAAGGTGCCCGCCAACACGTCGCGCAGGTCGTGCAGACGCTCCACGCACACTTCGGCATCGCGCAGGGTGGTTCGGGCGTATGGCAACAATTCGATGCCTGCTTCGGTGAGGCTCACACCGTGGCTGTTGCGTTGGAAAAGACAGGCGTCCAGCTCCTGTTCGAGCTGCTTGACCTGTTGCGAGAGGGTGCTTTGCGTGATGCACAGCTCCTTGGCCGCTTCCGAGAAGTTCAAGGTTTCGGCCACTTTGGCGAAATATCTTAATTGTCGTAGTTCCATATAACAAGTTTGCGGGGACAAAATTACAATTTTCTATGGAAAGAACGCCGGGTGGCGCGGAAGGATATTTTTTTCAATAGGAAGATGGGTGAATTGGCGCCTATCACCAACCCCAAAAGTATGAACAGGCAAGTCAGTCCATTGTCGGCAAAGAGGTAGAGGGCGTGAAGGAACTCCGCCTCATTGCTTCCATAAAGGCACATCACCAACCCGCCAAAGGTTTTATAGGCATAGATGCCGGGAATCATAGGCAGCAGCGAGGGGAAAAGGAAGGTTTCGGCAGGCATCTTGGCACGCGTGGAAAAAAGCACGGCTACCATACCGGTGACAAACGAAGCCAGCGCTGTGGCCGCCACAATGTGCATCTCCACCCCGCCGGACAGCATCAGCAGGAAACGAATGGAGTGGCCCACAGCCGCAATAAGGGCGCAATAGCGATAGGCCTTGCTGGGCGGATTGCTGATAGAGGCAAATCCGATGGCCGCTATAGAAGCAAACAATGCGTCTTGAAAAAAATCAATAATCATAATCATCAAGGAATTTCAAGTTAAAACATACGGACATTCATCAGCCACATTCCTGCGTAGAGGCCGATAGACAGGCAGCAGGTCAGTATCACGGAATTCGTCATTCTACTAAAGGAACAGACATAGTGCCCGTCGAGCATATCGCTGAAGGCATTGAGAAGAGGAATACCCGGAACCATATACAGCACACTGGTTCCCAACGCAACGGAAGGTGTAGTGCCCAGCGCGAACAACCCGTCGGTAGCCCCCAAAACCGATGATACGAACGCGCACAGAATAAATACCACACGCACGTCCATTTTTCGCTCCAGCAACATCTGTTTGAGGCAGTATCCCGCCACGGTGGCGACAAACACGACGCCCATCGCCACAAAATCTCCTCCGAAAAGGCGACAGAACGAGGCATTCGCCAGCGAAGCCGCCAACAGTACCCACAACGTATGGGCAGGCGGTGTACGGCATATCCGGTGGAACTCTTCGTAAGCCTCGTCCACACCGGTACCACGGTCGGCTATATCCCAACTAAGGCGGCTAAGGCGGGTATTGATGTCGTAGCTGACCATACCGTTGCGAATGGGTGCGATAAAGGTGAAGGTATCCAGTCCCAGTTTGTCGCTGACGGTGAGGTGAATGTGGCGCGGCATAATGGCCATCGTGGCCTCCATCCGCCAAGCCTCTGCCATACGGGCCACATTCTTTTCAAGACGCACACAAGTGGCACCGCACCCCAGCAGGTAAGCGGCATACGCAGATAAGAAACGACCGACGTCTCTGATGTGTTCCTGCCTGCACGACGGCACGGGGTCAAAGGTCTTCAAACTCCTCATAATCATCGAGTTCATAGTCGTTCGACATCCGTTCCTTATCCGAGGGTTTGAAACCCGGCAGCGGGCGGTCACCCGGAATCCAGAATTCTTCCCGTTCGCGGGAAAGTTCAATGACAGGCCGTCTGTCGTGTGTGTATCTCTGCACGGCGCGGACAAGGCGAACCAGGATAATGACAAGCATAGCAACCGCCACACCGGTCCAAATGAAATAAGGAGTAATCATCTCTTTACACGATTTAGTTCAACAACGTTTCAACTGCGATTAAACACGACTTGACAAGCCGTTCAACGCAGTTTTTAAATGCGGTGCAAAGAAACAACCGCCGGAAAGGATATCCGACGGTTGGCTATGGAAAGAATAGATAAGGGATATCGGCTATGCCGTATCCTGCATACTTTAAAACTCTGAAGTAAAGTGGAAACGAATGTGCTTGAAGTCCATCTGCGCCATCTGCAACACATATCCGCTATCGGCCAGGAACACATCCCTGCCCTCGCGGTCTTTGGCCATGTACTGGTATTTGCGCTTCTTGAAGGCTTCCAGCTCCGCCGCATCATCGCTCTCAATCCAACAGGCCTTATACAGACTGAGCGGCTCCCAACGGCACTTCGCACTGTATTCGTTCTCCAGACGATACTGGATGACCTCGAACTGCAACTGTCCCACCGTACCGATAATCTTACGCCCGTTGAACTGGTTGACGAACAACTGCGCCACACCTTCGTCCATCAACTGGTCGATACCCTTGGCAAGCTGTTTCTGCTTCATCGGGTCGGCATTCTCAATGTACTTGAACATCTCCGGCGAGAAGCTTGGAAGTCCCTTGAAGTGAAGCGCCTCGCCTTCGGTCAGCGTATCGCCAATCTTGAACGTACCGTTATCCGGCAGGCCGATAATATCTCCTGCCCAAGCCTCATCGACAGTCGTCTTGCGCTGCGCCATGAACTGCGTAGGCGACGAGAAACGCATCGTCTTGCCATGACGTACATGCAAGTACGGGGCATTGCGTACAAACTTCCCGGAGCAGATTTTGCAGAAAGCGATACATGAACGGTGATTCGGGTCGATGTTGGCAGTTATCTTAAAGACGAATCCGGTAAATTTGGGTTCTTCCGGCTCCACCTCACGCTCTTCCGCCTTCACGGGACGGGGACTGGGAGCAATCTCCACAAAGCAGTCCAGCAGTTCCTGCACACCAAAGTTATTCAGTGCCGAACCGAAGAATACGGGAGCAAGTTCCCCTTTCAAATATTCCTCCTTATCGAATTCAGGGTAAACACCGTCTATCAGTTCCAGTTCTCCGCGCAGCTTGTCGGCCAGCTGGGCGCCAATCCAGTTGTCCAGCTCCTCTGTATGGATGTCCACTTCCACCTTCTCCGTCACTACCTGCTTGCTGGGCTGGTAGAGGTTGAGGTTATGCTCGTAGATATTGTAGACACCCTTGAAACGGACACCGCTCTCGATAGGCCACGTCAAGGGACGCACGTGGATGTGCAGTTCCTCCTCCAGTTCGTCCAGCAGGTCGAACGGGTCTTTGGCTTCACGGTCCATCTTGTTGATGAAGATAATCACCGGCGTATTACGCATACGGCACACCTCCATCAGCTTGCGTGTCTGCGTCTCTACACCTTTCGCACCGTCCACCACGATGATAACGCTGTCTACAGCCGTCAGCGTGCGGTAGGTATCTTCGGCAAAGTCCTGGTGACCCGGAGTATCGAGGATGTTGACCTTGTAGTCATGGTAGTCGAACTCCATTACAGAAGTGGTGACGGAAATACCACGCTGTTTTTCAATATCCATCCAGTCCGACGTTGCCGTCTTCTTTATCTTGTTGCTCTTTACGGCACCCGCCACCTGGATTTGTCCACCAAAAAGCAACAGCTTCTCGGTCAATGATGTCTTACCGGCATCCGGATGCGCGATAATCGCAAACGTTCTCCGTCTCTCTATTTCGTTGTTATTGGCCATATCTCAATTAGTCAGTAATAATCACTCTTCCAAATTCTTCATGCAGACGGCAAGGCTCGCCTCCCAATGGGGTATATCGATGCCGAATGTCTTCTTTATCTTTGTCTTGTCCAACACGGAATAATGCGGACGCGGCGCCTTGGCAGGAAACTCATCCGTATGCAGCGGGCTTACCTTGCAGGTCTTTATGCCGGCCAGGCGATGGATAGCCAACGTGAAATCATACCACGAGCACACCCCCTCGTTGCTGAAATGATAGACTCCGGGAACAATCCCCCGGTTGACAGCCGCAAAAATGGCACGTGCCAAATCATTGGCGTATGTCGGCGTGCCTATCTGGTCGAAGACAACCCCCAGCGTCTCTCGCTCACGTCCCAAGCGAAGCATCGTCTTCACAAAATTATTCCCGTAAATGGAATAGAGCCATGCCGTACGGATAACCATGGCACGGCTGCAATGCTTCATCACCGCCTGCTCACCCGCCAGTTTAGTAGAGCCATATACCGAATTAGGGCAAGTAGCCGCCTCTTCCGTATAGGGGGTGTATCCGGTTCCGTCGAAGACATAATCGGTGGACACTTGTATCAATGTGGCACCGCAAGCTTCGGCAGCGGCAGCCAGATAGCCCGGAGCGACATGATTCAGCTTGTCACAAAGTTCCTGATTGTCCTCCGCCTTGTCTACCGCCGTATAAGCTGCGCAATTCACAATCACATCTATCCGGTTATCCTCCACAAACCCGTGCACAGCTTGTTCGTCGCAAATGTCCAGTTCCTGCACGTCAGTGAAAAAATAAGTGTGCTGCCTGTTTTCTTTCGACAACACTTGCATTTCATTGCCAAGTTGACCGTTGGCACCGGTTATCAGAATATTCATTTAATAAAGTTACACTTATATATAGAATGTTACGATGAACAATATTTTCCTCCATAATTATCAATCATCCACTATCAGTTATCCATCAACTCCAGTTCTCCCCGCTTCTCCTTGTCATAATAGTTGGCAAGCAACGAGATGAAACTGCTGATAACCTCCATAGCCTTCGCCGTGCCCTGACTGATTTCCTTCTTCTGCAAGCGCAACAGCAGCACTCCATAAAGCGCCTCGAAACAAGTATCTATCTCAGACTCCTCTTTCCGGCCGTTTTTCTGACGCAGCTCCACTATAAAAGGCAGTGCCTTGAAATAAGCCGCATTATAGAACGGATATTTCGTAGAGGCCAGTAGTTCGCCATGCAGTTCCGTCAGATTCAGAATGACATTCCGGTTGATTTGAAGATGTCCTTTTTCCGTTACTCCCTCCGCACGCATCATATCCGCCAGGTTTCCATACCATTCTTCCAGCGCAGGCCGTTCCTCCTCCGGATAGTGCAAGATGATGTTCTGGCGTATCCGGTCTATGTCACAGCCGTTGGCACGGAGCAAATCCTCTACCTGCCACATATATATAATGTATTCGGCTATATTCTTCTCTTTCAGTAGTTGCGCAATCTTCACGATAAAATGTATGATTTATGACCTTAGATTTATAATCTCATTATCAACTTATCCACTATCGATTATCCATTAATACAGCGATTCACCCATCAGCGTAAACACCAATCCTATCACGGACACCACAATGACAATGCTCCCGATAATACGGTTCAGCATCCAGATACCGCGCAAGTTGAATTGTGTACGGACCTTGTTGACAAAAAAGGTTATGCCAAACCACCAAGCCAAAGCACCCAATGCGATGGCCAGGTATCCGGTGACAGCCTCAAACACCAGCACACCCTCACTTACAAAAGCAAAGCGGGCGAAAAGACCTACAAAAAGAAAAATAATCAATGGGTTGGAAAGTGTGACGGCAAACGCCGTTATGAAGTTATGGAAATAAGAGCCCTTATTGGTAGATACCGGCCGGATGGACTGTACCGGATTGCTGCGGAACGTATAAATGCCAAATGCCAGCAGAAGAATGCTTCCGAAAAGCTGCAGGTAAAAGATGTTCTTGTTGACATAATCAAAGACAAAACTCATCCCGTAGCCCGTCAGCAAGGCATAGGCAATGTCGCTCAGGGAGGCTCCTATCCCCGTCACAAAACCATACCACCGTCCTTTATTCAAAGTACGCTGAATGCATAATACCCCTACAGGACCCAATGGCGCAGACACAATGACGCCGATAATGAACCCCTTCCACAATATGTCAAATATGGTCTCTATCTGAATCATGACTGCAAATATCGGACTTTTTTATGAGACGAACGAATAGTGTTAACGTTTTTTCGACGGAAAAGGATTTTAAGAAGTAAAGATTATCCATTTTGCATATTATTCCGTATACTTACCTCCGAACTTAACTATATCCCAAGTGACCGCTGTACACCGGGCCGCAGCCAACTTCATATCCCGCCGGACAGTGATACTTGCAGCGAGGAAGAGACCGGGAAAAACGCGACTTTCAAAGGCTTCGGCTGAACCGGCAACCCTGCTGAAGCACGGTATGGCATACATCAGACTTTATAAAACAGAACAAAAAAACACATACAAGTAAAATTGCATGCGTTTTTTGTTTTCCTTTTTTTCTCCTCCCCACCGATTTTGCGTATCTTTGTCCCCAAGAAGAAAAGATGAAGATATTCAAAGCAGTAGCTTCAATCGTAAATCATAAAATCGTAAATCATAAAATCGTAAATATAACTATGATTCTTTTTTTCAGAACCCCATCCAAGAGCGTGATTGCCGTAGAATGCAATCACGAACTCCCCCAGGCAGACAGCGACAAACTCTGCTGGCTTTTTGGAGAAGCCACCCCCGAAAGTGAAGACAACCTGAAAGGACATTTCGTCGGCCCGCGCCGCGAAATGATTACCCCTTGGAGTACAAACGCCGTAGAAATCACCCAAAACATGGGACTGGACGGCATTATCCGCATCGAGGAATACTTTCCCGTAAAAGATGAGACTGCAGATTATGACCCGATGCTGCAACGCATGTACAAGGGGCTGAACCAGGATGTGTTTACAACCAACCGGCAGCCGGAACCGATTGTACATATCGAAGATCTGGAAGCATATAATGAAAAGGAAGGCCTGGCACTTTCCAAAGAGGAGATGGACTACCTCAAGAAAGTAGAGAAAGACCTCGGACGCCCTCTGACCGACTCCGAAGTATTCGGCTTCGCACAAATCAACTCCGAACACTGCCGCCACAAAATCTTCGGCGGGACGTTCATCATTGATGGAGTGGAACAGGAATCTTCGCTCTTCCAGATGATAAAGAAGACTACACAAGAAAATCCCAACAAGATTATCTCCGCCTACAAAGACAATGTGGCCTTTGCCGAAGGTCCGGTCATCGAGCAATTTGCCCCCGCAGACCACTCCAAGCCCGACTATTTCCAGGTAAAGGACATCAAAAGTGTCATCTCCCTGAAAGCGGAAACCCATAACTTCCCCACCACAGTAGAACCGTTCAACGGCGCGTCTACCGGTACGGGCGGTGAAATCCGCGACCGTATGGGTGGCGGTAAGGGCTCTTGGCCGATTGCCGGAACAGCCGTTTACATGACCTCCTACCCCCGTACGGAAGAAGGACGTCCCTGGGAAGAGATTTTACCGGTACGCAAATGGCTGTATCAGACTCCCGAACAAATACTAATCAAGGCCTCTAATGGAGCCAGTGATTTCGGAAACAAATTCGGACAACCGCTGATTTGCGGTTCCGTACTTACTTTCGAACATAAAGAAAAAGAAGAAGTTTACGGCTACGACAAGGTGATTATGCTTGCCGGAGGCGTAGGCTACGGCACCCAGCGCGACTGTCTGAAAGGTACCCCGGAAGCCGGCAACAAGGTGGTTGTCATCGGTGGAGACAATTACCGCATCGGTCTGGGCGGCGGCTCCGTATCTTCCGTAGATACCGGACGCTACAGCAGTGGCATCGAGCTGAATGCCGTGCAACGCGCCAACGCTGAAATGCAGAAACGCGCCTACAACGTGGTACGCGCACTTTGTGAGGAAGAGACCAATCCGGTGGTTTCCATCCACGACCACGGCTCTGCCGGACATGTAAACTGTCTGTCCGAATTGGTAGAGGAATGTGGCGGCCTAATCGACATGAGCAAGCTGCCCATCGGCGACACCACGCTGTCTGCCAAGGAAATCATTGCCAACGAAAGCCAGGAACGCATGGGCTTGCTGATTCAGGAAGAGGCCATCGAACATGTGCGCAAGGTAGCCGAACGCGAACGCGCTCCAATGTACGTAGTAGGTGAAACCACCGGTGACCATCGCTTTGCCTTCCAGCAAGCTGACGATGTACGTCCGTTCGACCTCGCCGTAGAGCAGATGTTCGGCTCTTCTCCCAAAACCTATATGGTGGATAAGAACGTGGAACGTCACTACGAAATGCCCCAATACGAACTTTCCCAGCTACACGAATATCTCACTAATGTGCTCCAACTGGAAGCTGTGGCTTGCAAAGACTGGTTAACCAACAAGGTGGACCGTTCCGTAACAGGCAAGATTGCCCGCCAGCAGTGCCAAGGCGAATTACAGTTACCTTTGAGCGATTGCGGTGTAGTAGCTTTGGATTATCGCGGTGAGAAGGGTATCGCCACTTCCTTGGGACATGCTCCCCAAGCAGCACTTGCCGACCCGGCAGCAGGTTCTGTGCTTTCCGTCAGCGAAGCATTGACCAACCTCGTCTGGGCACCGCTTGCCGAAGGTCTGGACAGCGTTTCCCTTTCTGCCAACTGGATGTGGCCTTGCCGTTCGCAAGAAGGCGAAGATGCCCGTCTATACACAGCCGTAAAGGCATTGAGCGACTTCTGCTGTGCGCTGCAAATCAATGTGCCGACCGGTAAGGACTCTCTTTCCATGACACAAAAATACCCCGACGGCAGCAAAGTAATTTCTCCGGGCACAGTAATTGTTTCTGCCGGTGGAGAAGTGTCCGACGTTAAAAAAGTAGTTTCTCCAGTATTGGTCAACAACGAAAAGACTACCATTTATCATATAGACTTCAGTTTCGACAACCTGAAACTCGGCGGTTCTGCCTTTGCTCAAACTCTGGGTAAGGTGGGCGATGAAGTTCCCTGCGTGCAGGATGCCGAATACTTCCGCGATGCTTTTCTTGCCGTGCAAGAGCTGGTCAGCAAGGGACTGATTCTTGCCGGACATGACATTTCTGCCGGTGGTCTTATCACTACCCTGCTCGAAATGTGCTTCTCCAATGTGGAAGGCGGTATGGAAATCAATCTGGATAAAATCAAGGAACAAGACCTCATCAAGATTCTGTTTGCAGAGAATCCGGGTATCGTTATCCAAGTGAGCGATAAGAATAAGGAAGCAGTGAAGCAGATTCTGGAAGATGCGGGCGTAGGCTACGTGAAGCTTGGCAAACCGACAGACGAACGTCATATTCTTGTATCGAAAGGCGATGCTACTTATCAGTTTGGCATCGACTATATGCGTGATGTGTGGTACTCTACTTCTTATCTCCTCGACCGCAAGCAGTCCATGAACGGCTGTGCCAAGAAACGTTTCGAGAACTACAAGATGCAACCGGTGGAATTCGCCTTCATGCCGGATTTCAAAGGCAAGTTCTCACAATACGGCATCGACCCGAACCGCCGTACACCGTCAGGCATCCGCGCCGCCATCATCCGTGAGAAAGGAACTAATGGTGAACGTGAAATGGCCTACTCGCTCTATCTGGCGGGCTTCGATGTGAAGGACGTTACCATGACCGACCTTATCAGCGGCCGCGAGACTCTGGAAGATGTAAACATGATTGTTTACTGCGGCGGTTTCTCCAATTCCGACGTTCTTGGTTCCGCCAAAGGTTGGGCCGGTGCCTTCCTGTTCAATCCGAAAGCGAAAGAAGCACTCGACAAATATTATGCACGTAAGGATACTCTTTCGCTGGGCGTTTGCAACGGTTGCCAGCTGATGATGGAACTCAACCTCATCAATCCCGAGCTTGACAAGAAAGGCAAGATGCTACACAACGACTCTCACAAGTTCGAATCCAGACACCTGGGTGTTACCGTTCCTGCCAACCGCAGTGTAATGCTCGGCTCCTTAAGCGGCAGCAAACTGGGTATCTGGGTGGCCCACGGTGAGGGAAAATTCTCTTTGCCGTATGATGAGGACAAGTACAACGTTGTGCTGAAATACTCATACGACGAATACCCTGGCAACCCCAACGGTTCGGATTACTCCATAGCCGGATTAGCAAGTGCCGACGGACGTCATCTGGCCATGATGCCCCACTTGGAACGTGCCATCTTCCCCTGGCAGAACGGTTGCTACCCCGCCGACCGCGTGAACAGCGACCAAATCACTCCTTGGATAGAAGCATTTGTCAATGCACGCAAGTGGGTGGAAGCCAATAAGAAATGAACTGAACTTCCTTCTTTGTAGAAATGTAGCAAGCGCGGATTGACAGATAAATCCGCGCTTGTTCATTTTTCCATTCTCTGCCTTCTTTTTGCTTTTCTCGAACAAAAGCATTACTTTTGTATTTACATTCGGCTCGCTCTCAGTACAACATTCAAAAAGAAACGTTTGCCAATTATGAGAAAGTACTTCTTTTTCCACACACTGCTATTATTGCCGCTTATAAGTATTGCACAAACATACAAATACATCGGCGTCAACCGCATCCGTACCTTCAACGACAATGAGAGAGAAGGAAGCGAACGATGATAAGGAAGAGAACGAAGAGAAAGAAATAAAGTAAATTACAACATTTTGAATATGAATATATATCTTGAAGCATTCTCCATTTTCTTTAAGATAGGAGCCTTTACCATCGGCGGCGGCTATGCCATGGTACCGCTGATAGAAAATGAAATCGTAACCAAGCGAAACTGGATAGCCAAAGAAGATTTCATCGACTTGCTTGCCATATCACAATCCGCTCCGGGCATCCTTGCCGTCAACATATCCATTTTCATAGGCTACCGGCTGCGGGGAATACGAGGGAGCATAATCACTGCATTGGGAACCATACTTCCTTCGCTTCTCATCATCCTCACCATAGCGCTGTTCTTTCACAACTTCAAGGACAACGCCGTTGTGGAGCGTATATTCAAAGGCATCCGCCCGGCAGTGGTTGCGCTGATTGCCGCCCCTACGTTCAGCATGGCGAAATCGGCCCGGATAAACCGATATAACCTATGGATACCGGTGGTTTCAGCATTGCTCATCTGGCTGGCGGGCTTCTCCCCCATCTGGATTATCATTGCAGCGGGCGTGGGAGGCTACTTCTTTCACAGTACAAGTATCACCAAGCATTAATTACTGATTATGATTTTCTTACAGTTGTTCTACACGTTCTTCAAAATCGGCCTTTTCGGCTTTGGCGGCGGATATGCCATGCTGTCCATGATACAAGGCGAAGTAGTCACCCGTTATGGCTGGCTTTCTCCTCAGGAATTTACCGATATCGTAGCAATCAGCCAGATGACCCCCGGCCCGATAGGCATTAATTCGGCAACTTACGTAGGCTTTACGGCCACGGGCAGCGTATGGGGATCTGTTGTCGCCACTTTTGCCGTGGTGCTCCCCTCTTTCCTACTGATGCTGACCATCAGCAAGTTCTTTCTGAAATACCAGAAACATCCCTCGGTAGAAGCCATATTCGGCGGACTCCGTCCGGCAGTGGTAGGCCTGCTGGCCTCGGCGGCACTGGTGCTGATGAACCGGGAGAACTTCGGTTCTCCGCAGGATGACGTGCATTCTTTCGCCATCAGCTGCCTCATCTTCCTGGTAGCATTTGTAGGCACAAAAAAATATAAGCTGAACCCGATAGGAATGATTGTGGCCTGCGGAATGGCCGGACTCGTGCTGTATTGAGACGATTCACGAAAACCGGTTATAAGGTTAACAAAACTATCATAATTTCTTCCCGAAAACGCCGTTCCGCCTTCACTCTGCCTTCGCTTTACCTTCGTTTCTAGGAATCGAAATAAAATGAGGCCCGATTTTTAACGCATCGACCCGATTATCGGGCATTAATTGGCGGTCTGGGGCGTGCGTTATACCGATATTATCGCGCAGTGCATTCTTCGGACAGGCTTGGCTCTCGCGTATTTCCTTCGTGCCGCCTGCCCTTACGGGCAAGAAGGCCGGAGGGAACAGAAAGGGCTTGGCAGCCGCCGTCTCCTAGAGTTTGATTTTTTTTCCTACGGATTTCGACTCATTGTGCAGACGGTCAAGGGCGGTCACCACGTAGCGATACTTCGTCTTTCCGTCTTCATAAGGAAGCTTATAGAAATTATCACGCGTGATGGCTACGATGTGTGAAGGGTCGTCTATATCCACTGCCTCTTTGGCGCCGAAGCGATAGACCACGTATCGGACGGCGCGGTTCATTTCTTCTTCGTACTTGGGAGCTGTCCAGAAGAGGATGTAGCCGTCTTCCGTCCACACCGGTTTCAGCCTGCGTACCTTTGCCGGAGCTTCGTTGTCCATAAAATCGAAAACGGGAGGCAATGCCGGATATTTATGATATTCGGCAATCAAAGCATCGCGATACTTGCCGACATTCTCGATAACGGCGCTGGCAGGCCATTGGCAACTGCCGCCGATGGTTTGATAGGCGCGCTGCAGGGCCATCTTGCGGGGAAGTTGATTCATCGAGGGGTTCTTGGGATCGGCATTCTGCACAGTGTTCATCACGGACTGGCCGATAAACAAAGGGCGATTTTCCGTATTCTTGGCCCACCACTTCACCAAAGCCTCATAATCGGCAACTGGATGTCCTATATGCCAATAAATCTGAGGAATATTATAGTCTATCCAACCTTCGCGGGCCCACAACAACACATCCGCATAAAGATCATCGTAGTTTTGCAGGCCTTTGGTCTTACTACCAAGCGGGTCACTACTCTCGTTCCGGTAAATGCCAAACGGAGAAACCCCGAACTTCACCCACGGCTTGATTTCACGAATCGTCTCATGCAGTTTCTTAATCAGCACATTCACGTTGTTCCGACGCCAGTCTCCCTTATTGCCGAATCCTCCGCCCAAACGTGCAAAACTTGCATCGTCGGGGAAGTCCTTTCCCTTAAGGGGATAAGGATAAAAATAATCGTCCATATGGATGGCATCCACATCATAGCGAGAAACGATGTCGCTCACCACCATGCAGATATGCCGGCGGCTCTCGGGCAGTGCCGGGTCGAAATACAACTGGTCTCCGTAAGCCACAAACCATTCCGGATGGATATTGTACACATGATTGGGGGCCAGCTCACTCTTCAAGGTTGTCTTCGTGCGATACGGATTAATCCATGCATGAAATTCCATGCCACGCTTATGGCATTCATCAATCATAAACTGCATAGGATCCCAATAGGGTTCGGGTGCTTTGCCCTGCACTCCGGTAAGGAAGCGGCTCCACGGCTCCAGCCTGGAGGCATACAGAGCATCCGCTTCGGGACGTACCTGGAAAATTATGGCGTTGATTCCCGCCTCCTGCAGGGAATTCAGCTGCCCTGTCAGATTCTGTTTCAGCTTTTCGGCAGGCATTCCGCGGAACTGTCCGTTAACCGACTGTATCCATGCCGCACGAAATTCACGTTTAGGATAGGCCCCCTTCGTCTGTACTTGAGCAAACACTCCGCCTGCCGTCAGCAGCGACAAAAGACATAGGCATAAAATGGATTTTATTCTCATACTTACGGTCAATAAATTTTCAATATCTTTTATATTTAAGAAGCGAAATTAATTCTTTTGTCCTAAGTATACCGGTAGAGAGCGGAAAGTATAACAAATCTTAACCAAGAGTGTCTTTCCTCTCCAACAAATCCACTTTTTGCCTTGTCCGATTGTTACAATTCAACTAGCAAACATTATCTTTGCACCTTGTAAACCACCGAACCAACCTACAGATATGGCAGAAAATACATCAATTATCATAAAGGGAGCCCGTGTCAATAACCTCAAGAACATTGACGTAGAGATTCCCCGCAACAAACTCGTAGTCATCACCGGACTGTCTGGTTCCGGAAAATCCTCACTGGCTTTCGATACATTATACGCCGAGGGGCAACGCCGCTACGTGGAGAGCCTGAGCAGTTATGCCCGTCAGTTTCTGGGGCGTATGAGCAAGCCCGAATGCGATTTCATCAAAGGAATTCCACCTGCCATTGCCATTGAGCAGAAGGTAAGCAGCCGTAACCCGCGCTCCACCGTGGGCACCTCCACCGAAATATACGAATACCTGCGGCTACTCTACGCACGTGTCGGGAAGACCTTCAGCCCGGTTGGCGGACAAGAAGTGAAGAAACACTCGGCCGAAGACATCGTGAAGTGCATGCTGGAATATCCGGAAGGAACCAGATATACCGTACTCGCCCCGATATTGCTACGCGAAGACCGCACGCTGCAACAGCAACTGGAGATAGACATGAAGCAAGGTTTCACCCGCCTGGAAGTAAATGGTGAAATGATGCGCATCGACGAATACCAGCCGAAAACCGGAGATACCGTTTTTCTGCTGATTGACCGTATGACAGCCTCCTCGGAAAAGGATTCCGTCAGCCGCCTCACCGACTCGGCCGAAACAGCCATGTACGAGGGAGACGGCTCCTGCCTGCTGCGCTTCTACCGGCCCGACGGAGGTACCAGCCTCTATCGTTTCAGCACCAAATTCGAAGCAGACGGCATCGTCTTCGAAGAACCGAACGACCAGATGTTCTCCTTCAACTCTCCCATCGGCGCATGCCCCGTGTGCGAGGGATTCGGACGGGTCGTCGGCATCGACGAGCATCTCGTGATACCCGACCGTTCCTTGTCCGTCTACGACGGCGCTGTAGTATGCTGGCGGGGCGAGAAGATGGGCGAATGGAGGGATATGGTGATACACGGAGCCGAGAAAGCCGGCTTCCCCATATTCACTCCCTATTACGAACTGACCGACGAGCAACGCCGGATGCTGTGGGAAGGGACACGCTACTTTGAAGGTATCAACGCCTTCTTCAAGATGGTACAGGAAAACCAGTACAAGATACAATATCGCGTGATGCTGGCACGATATCGCGGAAAGACGCTCTGCCCCAAATGCCACGGCACCCGCCTGAAACCCGAAGCGAACTACGTACGCGTGGGAGGACGCAACATCTCTGAACTGGTAGATTTGCCCATCACCGAGCTGAAGCTCTTCTTCGACAACCTGAAGCTGGACTCGCATGACACCGACATAGCCCGACGCATCCTGACAGAAATCAACAGCCGCATACGCTTCTTATTGGATGTCGGTCTGGGATACCTCACGCTGAACCGCCTCAGCAACTCGCTCTCCGGTGGCGAAAGCCAGCGAATCAACCTCGCCACCTCGCTGGGCAGCAGCCTGGTGGGCAGCCTATATATTCTTGACGAACCGAGCATCGGCTTGCATAGCCGCGACACGGACAGACTGATACATGTGCTCCGCCAGCTGCAACAGTTGGGCAATACGGTAGTGGTAGTGGAACACGACGAAGAGATTATCCGCGCTGCCGACTATATCATCGACATCGGTCCCCGGGCAGGCCGCTTGGGAGGAGAAATCGTCTACCAAGGAGACATGAAAGACCTTCGGAAAGACAGCGACAGCTATACCGTGCGCTATCTGCTGGGAGAAGAAACAATCCCCCTGCCGGAACACCGTCGACCATGGAACAACTACATAGAGATAAAAGGTGCCCGCGAAAACAATCTGAAGGGCGTAGAGGCACGCTTCCCGCTGAACGTAATGACCGTAGTCACCGGAGTCAGCGGTTCGGGCAAGAGCACGCTAGTACGCGACATCTTCTACCGCGCCCTGAAACGAGAGTTGGATGAATGCAGCGAACGCCCGGGCGAGTTCACCTCCATCGGAGGAGATTTGCAGAACCTGCGCAATGTAGAGTTTGTTGACCAGAATCCTATCGGGAAGTCATCGCGAAGCAATCCCGTGACCTACATCAAGGCCTACGACGAAATCCGTAAACTATGGGCAGACCAGCCACTTGCCAAGCAGATGGGATACAGTGCCGGATACTTCAGCTTCAACAGCGAAGGCGGCCGTTGCGAAGAATGCAAGGGTGAAGGTACCATCACTGTGGAAATGCAATTCATGGCAGACCTTGTACTGGAATGCGAATCCTGCCACGGCAAACGCTTCAAGGCGGACACTTTGGAAGTGAAGTTCCACGACATGAATATCTACGACGTATTGGAGATGACCGTAAACCAAGCCGTCGAATTCTTTACGCAACACGGACAGAAAAAGATTGTAAAGAAACTGCAACCCCTGCAGGATGTAGGGTTGGGATATATCAAACTGGGGCAGGCCTCCTCCACCCTCTCCGGTGGAGAGAACCAGCGCGTGAAGCTCGCTTTCTACCTCAGCCAGGAGAAAGCGGACCCGACCATGTTCATCTTCGATGAACCGACTACCGGACTACACTTCCATGACATCAAGAAACTGCTCGAAGCCTTCGACGCCCTGATACGCCGCGGGCACAGCATTGTCATCATCGAGCATAATCTGGATGTGGTGAAGTGTGCGGACCATGTGATAGACCTGGGGCCCGAAGGAGGAGACAAAGGAGGAAACATCGTAGCTACCGGTACACCGGAGGAAGTGGCGAAGTGTGCGGCAAGCTATACGGGGCAGTTCTTGCAAGAGAAATTACACCCCTCGCTTCCTTAAATAGAACACAGAGGCACGGAGACACAGAGATATTAAATTCAAGGAAAAAGAATAAAACTCCATGCCTCCGTGTCTTTGTGCTTAATCAGCAGGATTTAACATGTTAAGAATTTTCTTTACCTACTCACACTACACACTGACAACCTATTAACTATATAAAATAAAAATTACATAAAACCACATATAGCATATTTACTCTATAAAAACACTCACAAATAACTCTGTATTACGACAAATCCACACAGCCTAGCTAAAATGTCTATACATTATACATAAAAGCAAACTTTTTAAGCCGATTAATCAGAATTTGCAGAAGCAATAGATAACAAACAACGGTGCCTTCCATTGAAAGTACCTCATAAAAACCATGTGGGAAATGGCAATATATATCAAATTTAAAAAGGCTGAATAATCAAGCTTTTGCAGCAATTTTTATACCAAAAGCACAATACGTCAGATATAAAACACAAGCTAATGTAACTATAGCTCCACCAATGACACCTACAGTACCAATAGCAAAGCCTATAACCGGGGCAACAACTCCACCACCAGCGACCGCCGTTATCATCAGACCGGAAATTTGATTCGCTTTCTCTGGACAAGCCTGCAAAGCCATTGAATAAATAATAGAGAAAACTGATGAAGCAAAAAAGCCTACTGCACCAATACAAACTACATTCACCACATCCTTTTCCACTCTTATTAAAACTAACAGCGCAACAACACAAGCTACAATATTTATACGGAAATATTTCATTTCTGCAATACGGGTCAACAAGAACGCCCCCAACAAAGCACCAATTGTACGACTGAGGAAATAGGCTTGAGGAGCAAATTTTACTTGCTCATCAGACCATCCAAAACGGATAGACATAAGTTTCGAACTAATAAAGTTTATCGCCACATCCACGGTAACTATTCAGCGAATCGAATACAATCAGGTTGGTCAGCAACAATTTTAGAATAATCCTCTGATTATCATCAAAATAACAGTGATTCTATTTGTGAATGTCAGATAAAATCGCTATCTTTGTATCT
>NZ_JABXJH010000109.1:0-5466 GCF_013373675.1 Bacteroides sp. L10-4 | reverse complement strand
AAGAAAGAAAAAAAAACTTCCGGAAAAATTTGGAAGTTATGCTTTGAAGTTCTTACCTTTGCACCCGCTTTCTGAAAGGAACAGCATCGCAGTTAAGACAGCGATCTTTGAACAGATTTACATAAACAATACAAGTAGTACAAGAGCAAGGCCGCTTCCCGGCAACGGGGGTTGGTCTTGGGTAAAACAAAAGAACCGTCAATATCTGTCCATGACAGGTATCGATAAACTTTTAAATTCGAGCGTCCTGAACAGAGCAAAGACGTATTCGTGTCCGGGCCTTTTATCTTATTCCTTATGGGGTTTGGTTTTAGTTTCCGCGTCATGAATCTCAAAGATACTTTTACAATGAAGAGTTTGATCCTGGCTCAGGATGAACGCTAGCTACAGGCTTAACACATGCAAGTCGAGGGGCAGCATGAACTTAGCTTGCTAAGTTTGATGGCGACCGGCGCACGGGTGAGTAACACGTATCCAACCTGCCGATGACTCGGGGATAGCCTTTCGAAAGAAAGATTAATACCCGATGGCATAGTTCTTCCGCATGGTAGAACTATTAAAGAATTTCGGTCATCGATGGGGATGCGTTCCATTAGCTTGTTGGCGGGGTAACGGCCCACCAAGGCATCGATGGATAGGGGTTCTGAGAGGAAGGTCCCCCACATTGGAACTGAGACACGGTCCAAACTCCTACGGGAGGCAGCAGTGAGGAATATTGGTCAATGGGCGCTAGCCTGAACCAGCCAAGTAGCGTGAAGGATGACTGCCCTATGGGTTGTAAACTTCTTTTATATGGGAATAAAGTGCAGTATGTATACTGCTTTGCATGTACCTTATGAATAAGGATCGGCTAACTCCGTGCCAGCAGCCGCGGTAATACGGAGGATTCGAGCGTTATCCGGATTTATTGGGTTTAAAGGGAGCGTAGGCGGGTTGTTAAGTCAGTTGTGAAAGTTTGCGGCTCAACCGTAAAATTGCAGTTGATACTGGCATCCTTGAGTACAGTAGAGGTAGGCGGAATTCGTGGTGTAGCGGTGAAATGCTTAGATATCACGAAGAACTCCGATTGCGAAGGCAGCCTGCTGGACTGTAACTGACGCTGATGCTCGAAAGTGTGGGTATCAAACAGGATTAGATACCCTGGTAGTCCACACAGTAAACGATGAATACTCGCTGTTTGCGATATACAGTAAGCGGCCAAGCGAAAGCGTTAAGTATTCCACCTGGGGAGTACGCCGGCAACGGTGAAACTCAAAGGAATTGACGGGGGCCCGCACAAGCGGAGGAACATGTGGTTTAATTCGATGATACGCGAGGAACCTTACCCGGGCTTGAATTGCAAATGAACGGCGTGGAGACATGCCGGCCGCAAGGCATTTGTGAAGGTGCTGCATGGTTGTCGTCAGCTCGTGCCGTGAGGTGTCGGCTTAAGTGCCATAACGAGCGCAACCCTTACCGATAGTTACCATCAGGTGGTGCTGGGGACTCTGTCGGGACTGCCGTCGTAAGATGCGAGGAAGGCGGGGATGACGTCAAATCAGCACGGCCCTTACGTCCGGGGCTACACACGTGTTACAATGGGGGGTACAGAAGGCAGCTACACGGCGACGTGAGGCTAATCCCTAAATCCTCTCTCAGTTCGGATTGGAGTCTGCAACCCGACTCCATGAAGCTGGATTCGCTAGTAATCGCGCATCAGCCACGGCGCGGTGAATACGTTCCCGGGCCTTGTACACACCGCCCGTCAAGCCATGAAAGCCGGGGGTACCTGAAGTGCGTAACCGCGAGGAGCGCCCTAGGGTAAAACTGGTGATTGGGGCTAAGTCGTAACAAGGTAGCCGTACCGGAAGGTGCGGCTGGAACACCTCCTTTCTGGAGTGACGTTTCGAGATTAAGAGACGATTTCGGTTCTTGAAGTCTTGCTTCCATAAGAACCTCTTGTACTGCCGTACTTGTTTATTAACATAAGAGAAAGAAGAAGCCGAGCCGTAAGGCGAGGGTTTGACTGACAGTCCTATAGCTCAGTTGGTTAGAGCGCTACACTGATAATGTAGAGGTCGGCAGTTCAACTCTGCCTGGGACTACTCGAATGACGGATGTTGTCCGCGGTCTTTTCATGATACTTTGTTTTGTATCGATTTTTTAAGACGCGACATAGTTCTTTCCGTTTGGGGGATTAGCTCAGCTGGCTAGAGCACCTGCTTTGCACGCAGGGGGTCAACGGTTCGAATCCGTTATTCTCCACTTATCAGTTCCGGATGTTTTTCCGGATTCTTGAGACGATCTTTGACATGATGTGACCAAAAAAAAGTAAAGTTAAAGCTGAAAGTATATATCGACCATACGTGATCGGTAAGACAAAAAGTAAGTAAGGGCACATGGCGGATGCCTTGGCTCTCGGAGGCGATGAAGGACGTGATAAGCTGCGATAAGCTGCGGGTAGGTGCAAATGACCTTTGATCCGCGGATTTCCGAATGGGACAACCCGGTACCTTGAAGAGGTACCATCCCGCAATGCGGGAGGCTAACGCAGGGAACTGAAACATCTTAGTACCTGCAGGAAAAGAAAATAAATAATGATTCCCCCAGTAGTGGCGAGCGAACGGGGAACAGCCCAAACCACCCGTGTTACGGCATGTGTGGGGTTGTAGGACCACGTTTTGGCAAGACAGTCGGTGAGCGGAATGTTCTGGAAAGTACAGCCATAGAGCATGACAGCTGCGTACGCGAAGCCGGCTTAAGCCTAGTGGTATCCTGAGTAGCGCGGAGCACGAGGAATTCTGCGTGAATCTGCCGGGACCATCCGGTAAGGCTAAATACTCCCGAGAGACCGATAGTGAACCAGTACTGTGAAGGAAAGGTGAAAAGCACTTCGAACAGAAGAGTGAAATAGTTCCTGAAACCATGTGCCTACAAGCGGTCGGAGCACTTTAAGTGTGACGGCGTGCCTTTTGCATAATGAACCTACGAGTTACTTTTTCCGGCGAGGTTAAGGATTTCAGATCCGTATCCGAAGCGAAAGCGAGTCTGAACAGGGCGTATAGTCGGAAGGAGTAGACGCGAAACCAAGTGATCTACCCTTGGGCAGGTTGAAGGACAGGTAACACTGTCTGGAGGACCGAACCGATAAGCGTTGAAAAGCTTCCGGATGACCTGAGGGTGGGGGTGAAAGGCTAATCAAACTTGGAGATAGCTCGTACTCCCCGAAATGCATTTAGGTGCAGCCTTGACTTATACTGGCATGAGGTAGAGCGACTGATAAGATGCGAGGGCTTCACCGCCTATCAAGTCTTGACAAACTCCGAATGCGTGCCAGTTCTATGTCAGGAGTGAGGGCATGGGTGCTAAGGTCCATGTCCTAAAGGAGAACAATCCGGACCAACAGCTAAGGTCCCGAAATGAATGCTAAGTTGAACTAACGAAGTCAGATTGCTAAGACAGCTAGGATGTTGGCTTGGAAGCAGCCATTCATTTAAAGAGTGCGTAACAGCTCACTAGTCGAGGAGTTTGGCGTGGATAATAATCGGGCATAAGCATTCTACCGAAGCTTTGGGATGAGAAATCATCGGTAGGGGAGCATTCCACTCTGCGTCGAAGGTTGGGCGTGAGCCCTGCTGGAGCGTGTGGAAAAGCAAATGTAGGTATAAGTAACGATAAAGGGGGTGGGAAACCCCCTCGCCGAAAGACTAAGGTTTCCTGATCAACGCTAATCGGATCAGGGTAAGTCGGGTCCTAAGGCTCAGCCGAACGGCGAGGCCGATGGCAGAACCGGTTAATATTCCGGTACTACCTTGTGGAGTGACGTGGAGACGGAGTCGTGACAGCGCCGCGGACTGACGGAATAGTCCGTTGAAGGGTGTAGATGCCGATTGTCCCAGGCAAATCCGGGACAAGAGTCGAACCTGATAGTATGGAGCGTTCTTCTGAACAATCCAATAGCGCGCGTAATCATACTTCCAAGAAAATCCGCTAAACATAATCCTCACGGTACCCGTACCGCAAACGGACACACGTAGTCGGGTTGAATATACTAAGGCGCTTGAGTGATTCACGGTTAAGGAACTAGGCAAACTGACCCTGTAACTTCGGGATAAAGGGTCCTCAAGCGATTGAGGCGCAGAGAATAGGTCCAGGCAACTGTTTAACAAAAACACAGGGCTGTGCGAAATTGAAAGATGAAGTATACAGCCTGACACCTGCCCGGTGCTGGAAGGTTAAGAGGAGACGTCATCGCAAGAGAAGCGTTGAATTGAAGCCCCAGTAAACGGCGGCCGTAACTATAACGGTCCTAAGGTAGCGAAATTCCTTGTCGGGTAAGTTCCGACCTGCACGAATGGTGTAATGATCTGGACGCTGTCTCAACCGTGAGCTCAGTGAAATTGTAGTATCGGTGAAGATGCCGATTACCCGCGATGGGACGAAAAGACCCCGTGAACCTTTACTATAGCTTAACATTGAATTTGGGTAATTGATGTGTAGGATAGGCCGGAGGCTTTGAATCAGGTACGCCAGTATTTGTGGAGCCGCTGTTGAAATACGGCCCTTTGATTATTTGAGTTCTAACCCGTTTTTTCGGGGACACTGTTTGGTGGGTAGTTTGACTGGGGTGGTCGCCTCCAAAAGCGTAACGGAGGCTTCTAAAGGTGCCCTCACGACGATTGGTAACCGTCGGCAGAGTGTAATGGCATAAGGGCGCTTGACTGGGAGACTCACAAGTCGATCAGGTAGGAAACTAGAGCATAGTGATCCGGTGTTTCTGTATGGAAAGGACATCGCTCAAAGGATAAAAGGTACTCCGGGGATAACAGGCTGATCCCTCCCAAGAGCTCATATCGACGGAGGGGTTTGGCACCTCGATGTCGGCTCGTCACATCCTGGGGCTGGAGAAGGTCCCAAGGGTTGGGCTGTTCGCCCATTAAAGTGGCACGCGAGCTGGGTTCAGAACGTCGTGAGACAGTTCGGTCTCTATCTATCGTGGGCGTATGAAATTTGCGTGGCTCTGACACTAGTACGAGAGGACCGTGTTGGACTGACCTCTGGTTTGCCGGTTGTGCCGCCAGGTGCATTGCCGGGTATCTAAGTCGGGATTGGATAAGTGCTGAAAGCATCTAAGTACGAAGCCAGCCACAAGATTAGATTTCTCAGGGTCGTCGTAGACTACGACGTTGATAGGATGCAGGTGTAAAGGCAGCGATGTCATAGCCGAGCATTACTAATTGCCCGTTCACTTCTTGTCCTGCCTCGTATGGAGGTATATACGTTCAGCCGCTAATGAAGCTTTTACTTTTTTCGCATCATGTCTGCCTTATTCAGGTGACTACAGCACCGGGGTTCCACCTCTTCCCATTCCGAACAGAGAAGTTAAGCCCGGTCACGCCGATGGTACTGCGTAACAGTGGGAGAGTAGGTAGTCGCCGTTTTAGAGGAAGCCCCCGAGTCAGAAATGACGAGGGGGCTTTTGCTTTT
>NZ_JABXJH010000108.1:0-5593 GCF_013373675.1 Bacteroides sp. L10-4 | reverse complement strand
TAGCAAACCTCTTCGGTTTGGCCGATGAGGATATCTATGATGTGATGATTAACAGGTCGGAAGAGATGAACCATATATGCGATATTTACAAATTAAAACTAGCAAGCTGAACTTGCGAAACTTAAATTAAATAATATACAATGAAACTGATAGTCATTACCACACCGCAATTCTTCAAAGGAGAGGCAGCGGCAGTTACCTCCTTATTCCGAAACGGATTGGAAATACTCCACCTGCGCAAGCCGGAATCCTCGGCTGAAGAGATTGATAGTTTTCTTCGACAGTTACCGGTGGAATATATGTCGCGCATTGTCACACACGAACAATTCCAACTGACATCCGTCTTCGGTCTGAAAGGAATTCATCTGAACGGACGCAATCCGCAGATGCCTGCCGGATATACGGGACATGTCAGTTGCTCTTGTCACTCTCTTGAAGAAGTGTTGAAACATAAATCAGATTGCAACTATGTATTCCTTAGCCCTATTTATGACAGTATATCCAAAGAAGGCTACTCTTCCGCTTATTCCTCCGATACTTTGAAGAAAGCGCAGCAGGCCGGTATTATCGACTCAAAGGTGATGGCATTGGGCGGCATCAGTCTGGAACGTCTTCAGGAAATAACCTCTTTAGGTTTCGGAGGTGCCGCCCTATTGGGAAATATTTGGCAGCAGACGGAAGAAGATTTTCTCCCCCACTTCCTCCACCTAAAACAATTTTTCTGTCCCCCCAGACTGTCCCCCTTTAATTTTTAATTTTCCCATGCTTCCTCCTACTATCCTTTCTATTGCCGGTTCCGACTGTTCGGGCGGTGCGGGCATACAAGCAGATATAAAGGCCATTTCTGCTTTAGGCAGTTATGCCGCTTCCGTTATCACGGCTGTTACTGCACAAAACACACTGGGAGTACAATCGGTTTATCCGATACCTGCAGATATGGTCAGGGCACAAATCATATCCGTAATGGATGATTTACAACCGGATGCCGTCAAGATAGGTATGGTACATGATGCCGGTATCGTAACTGTCATCGCCGGATGTCTCAAAAAATACTGTCCGAAATTTGTGGTGTATGATCCGGTCATGGTATCAACCAGTGGACGGTGTTTGATGACCGAAGAAACCATCCGTGCCATTAAGGTAGAATTGTTTCCGCTATGCACTCTCGTCACTCCCAACCTGAGTGAAGCGAGCTTGCTATGGGGGCAGGTCATTACCGACACTGTGGAGATGCAGCAAGCAGCCCGTGAATTATCCGGCAGATACAATACCGCCGTCCTCATCAAAGGCGGACATTTGGAAGGTAACAACATGTGCGACGTACTTTATTGCCAGCAACCTTCTGCCGGGGCTGACGACCTGCCATCCGGGTGCATCCTCTACTCCACCCCAAAAATAGAAAGCCGCAATCTGCACGGCACGGGGTGTACCCTTTCATCTGCCATAGCTACATTCCTTGCCGGGGGCAGCAAGCTCGATGAAGCAGTCCGTAAGGCTAAAGAGTATATAAGTACTGCGATAAACCAAGGGAAAGATATGAATATAGGACATGGGAACGGTCCGTTATGGCACTTCCCTTTGTCGGAATAGGAATAGGCCGAAACGCATTATCTGTTTACCCTAAACACATTATCTATCAGCCTCCGGTACATTATGTATTTGACGCTAACGGATAATGCGTTTCGACGAGCCTGCTGCTTAATAGCGTATACCCAGAATTTTCTTGGCATCGTCTTTCTTGAACAGTGAATCAATGATGTCTAAAATCGCTTCGTAGTTTTCCGGATCTGCGATATTGGAGGCGAATATTCTGAGAACTTTCATCTTGTCGTCATCAAAAGTATACAGTGCCATCAGACTGGCGCATTGCGCACAGTTCAGACTGTTGTTTCGGGCAACGGTTCTCATCATTTCAATTTGATCATCCTTGAAAGGGCGGGACTTCACCCTTTCATAAAAATGCCGGAAGTCTTCGGGATGCATCCCCTTGACGTAAACCGGAACTGGAGAATCTATCACAACTCCACCGGAAACTACCGGCAACGTACATGGCTCTCTGGAGAATGAATCCATCGCAACGACTCTTCCACCTTCAAAAGTCACGACAATCTGAGTTCGGGTAATATTACTTTTACCGGACAGCACTCTGGAATATTCCCATTCTTCTATATCCCGGTCGAAGCGGCGATATTCGGGAGTTCCCAATATCTTGGTGACTTCCTGCCTACTCATCCCTTTCTGGATACTGTTCAACACATCTGCCTTAGCATCATAAAACAAACTGGAACAACTGGTGAATCCCATCGTCATTACCAGTCCCGCAATAATTAGTCTAATTGTCTTCATCTTATCGAGTTTTTAGTTGTAGCAAAGGTAAGAAGAAACATGGATACACCTCTTATTATCCCCCTATTTGTGAAAAGGGATTTCCCTACTTTTTTAGCCATATACCTAAATAATATGGAAATAATCCGCTATTTTTGCAGATACTATCACTATAAATAGGTAAAACACATGGAAAAAGCAAAAGTATACTACTCTGACTTGCGTACCTCCCCTACATCCAATCTTTTGGATAAAATGGAACGCTTGCTGAAGAGGGCAGGCATCGAGCAGCTTCCTTTGAAAGACAGCTTTGCTGCCATTAAAATCCATTTCGGCGAACCCGGTAATCTGGCATACTTGCGTCCCAATTATGCAGCTCGAATGGCAACCCTGCTCCGCAGCCTGGGAGCCAAACCTTTCCTGACGGACTGCAACACACTGTATTCCGGTCGTCGTGCCAATGCCGTAGACCACTTGCAAAGCGCGATGGAAAACGGCTTCAACCCCATTTCGGCCCAGTGCCAAGTCATTATCGGCGACGGACTGAAGGGAACGGACTACCGCGAAATCCCTCTGAACGGAGAATATTGTCCGGCGCCAAAAATCGGTGCAGCAATAGCCGACGCCGATATTGTAATCAGCATGAACCACTTCAAGGGACACGAACAAGCCGGCTTTGGCGGTGCTTTGAAGAATCTGGGCATGGGATGTGCCAGCGTAGGCGGAAAGCTGGAACTGCACTGCGCCTCGCAACCCAAGATTGATGTGGAAAACTGCATAGGCTGCAACATCTGCGTGAAGCACTGCGCACACGACGCCGTGCACCTCAATACCAGCCGCAAGGCAGAAATAGACTACACCAAATGCGTAGGTTGCGGACAGTGCGTAGCCCTCTGCCAGCACGACGGTGCCGTGATGGGAGCCGAAGACACTTCCGAGCGCCTGAACTACAAGATTGCTGAATATGCCCTCGCTGTCGTTATGGGCAAGCCCCATTTCCATATCAGCTTCATCATGAACGTATCTCCCGAATGTGACTGTTGGAACCACAACGATGCCGCCATCGTGCCCGACCTCGGCATTCTGGCTTCGGCAGACCCGGTTGCATTGGACAAGGCATGTGCAGACATGGTCATCCAAGCCCCGATACTGCACAGCAACAATCGCCTTGCCACGGCACACGAGCACGACGACTTGTGTGGACGCGACAAGTTCCACTTGATGCACCCTGACACAGACTGGCTTGCCGGATTGCGCCATGCCGAGAAAATCGGATTGGGAACCATGGAATATGAATTGATGAAAATTTAATTTAACTTTTTCAGCTTCAAGCAGTCACTATAAAAACAAATTTATCAACTAATACTTAATATTATACAAATGGAAACATCTGCAAAACTTTATTCTTTGCCTTTCGGCAACGTAAAGACCTATCTATTCGCCCTACTATTCGTGGCAGGAAACATCGCGCTACCGCAACTCTGTCATCTAGTCCCGACAGGCGGTCCGACGCTGCTTCCCATTTATTTCTTCACACTGATAGCTGCTTATAAATATGGTTTCAAGGTAGGTTTGCTGACGGCTCTCTTGTCTCCGGTCGTTAATCATCTGCTTTTTGCCATGCCTGCAGCAGCCGTGTTGCCGGCCATACTTATAAAGTCCGGTCTGCTAGCCGGAGCCGCCGCTCTTGCTGCACGCTATGCCAAGAATATCTCTTTATCGGCATTGCTGGGTGTAATCATCTCTTATCAAATTGTCGGTACAGCTTTTGAATGGGCGCTGTGCGATAATTTCTTTCTGGCTGTGCAAGATTTCCGTATGGGCATTCCGGGTATGCTGATTCAGTGGTTCGGAGGATATGCACTGTTGAAAGCAATCGCAAGAATCTAATCATCTTATATTATACGCCATACGGACAGCCCCACAACGCTGCAAGTAATGGCACAAGCTAAAAATGTTCTTGCCACCACGCCCAGTAAGGATAGAAGAGAAGCATCTGACACAGATGGGTGGTATTTATTAAAGAAAACAGCATTGTGCATATGTACGGAACAAGTTGCAGTGGTTGTGAGTATGTCTGCCCTGCCCGTCCTTTCCGCGCGGCATATATCGAGGGAAACAGCGTACAGCAGGAAGCTATGCCTTTTATTGAAAAGAAAGAAGAAGTACAAGTAGACGATTTGGGCTTTTAATTGAAGAATGTAGCGCTCATAGCATTCTTTTTCTGTCCTTCTTGGAATATTTTTCCGTTATTTTCCTTTCTCCCTACAATAAAATCATTAATTTCGTGCCGAACAATATATCATATTTTCAACATGGAAGTAGTAACGAACAACTGGTTCACTAAGAAATATCCAATAGGTTTTGCCTTGAGCGGCGGTTTCATCAAAGGCTTTGCCCATTTGGGTGCCATGCAATCTTTATTGGAACATGACATCAAGCCCAATATACTTTCCGGAGTCAGTGCCGGAGCCTTGGCCGGGGTATTCTACGCTGACGGCAATGAACCGCATAAAGTTCTTGACTACTTTGCCGGACACAAGTTTCAGGACTTGACCAAACTGGTGATTCCCAAAGTGGGATTATTTGAACTGGGAGAATTCATCGATTTCCTGAAAAGCAATTTGAAATCCCAAAAACTGGAAGAACTGCAAATTCCTCTGATTATTACTGCTACTGATTTGGACCATGGACGTCTGGTACATTTCCATAAAGGTGACATCGCCGAACGCATAGCAGCTTCGTGTTGCATGCCTGTATTGTTTGCTCCGGTCAATATAGACGGTACACATTACGTGGATGGAGGTCTGCTGATGAACCTGCCGACCTCTACCCTCCGCCGTATATGCGAGAAAGTGATTGCCGTGAATGTCAGCCCTCTGATGGCAACCAAGTATAAAATGAACATTGTGAGCATTGCCTTACGTTCCTATAACTTTATGTTCCGTTCCAACTCTTTTCCTGAACGCGAGAAGGCTGATTTGTTGATAGAGCCTTATAATCTGGAGGGATACAGCAATACGGAGCTGGAAAAGGCAGAGGAGATATTCATGCAAGGATATAATACGACCAATGATATATTGGAACGCCTGCTCATTGACAAAGGTAGCATTTGGAAAGAATAAAATAACCATTCTATAATATAATAGTCCGTTAAAAATTCACCATATCGGCTAAGCGGCTTCTGCCACTATGCCAAAGAGTTCTTTGATAAGTTTAGTATTAAAAGTTCTGTTCGGTTTCAGACCGGACCTGCTAAAAATTCTTT
>NZ_JABXJH010000107.1:0-5685 GCF_013373675.1 Bacteroides sp. L10-4 | reverse complement strand
GCGGAGGGAACGCCATGCGGCAAGGGGCTGAGCAGTCAGCCCCGACGAGCCTTCCATGCACGATAACTTGCATGAGTATGCTAATTATCGTTAACCGTATTCTGTTTTTATATTATAGTTCATATCTAAATAATCAATTCCTTATGCCGCGCGCCCACCGGAACCACCCGGAACCCGATTGAGTACGGGTTGCACGGCATAAGGAATTGAAACGTTTGGTTTATATTGGGCAAGGCAAAGATGGGGAAAAGTTACGGATAATCAAAAAGGATTGATTATTTTTGCAAAAAACAATTCGCTATGAACACTTCATATTACAAAATACTCCGTACACTTTTTTGGATAGCAGGCTTGATGTTTGTAGCCGCCATTTCTTATATCTGCTATACTTTAGGGGCATCACTAAAATAACAACCCGAGCAGAAACGATATGATACCAACCACGGCACTTACAGCCCCTATGACTTTTCCTGCGACTTTGAACTGTTCTTTTATGGATAGTTTCCGCTGATAATTCTTCATCCCCCTGTGTGCATAAAAAACAATAATACATAGTAAATTTATTATGTATTTGTTGCACATATCAAAAACACTATGTATCTTTGTAGTGTTCAATAAAACAAGGAAGTAATGGAAAACAAAAAAGAGATTTTACTAATTGCCCAGAAGCTAACCGAGCTAAGGTTGAAACAAAAGATGCTGAAATGGGCATTTGAAAACAGTAAAGGGTTACCGGAAGAGAAGATGAACGCTATACTTGATGAAAAATTGAGAATAGACCATCTGATAAAAATGCTGGAAACCAAACTAAAAGAATTAGAAAAGTAAAAACAGCTCCCTCGGACGAAAAGAGGGGGCAAAAAAAATTTGCTTATGAAAACAATCAATGACGAACTGAAGGAACTTACTGCCATTCTAAATGGAGATTCAACCAACAAGGAAGAGGAATACCAACAGAAGTTCTTGTACATACAAGAACATTACACTACGAAAGCCGATTCAGAAGCCATTGCCGACTGGCTGTTGAACGGGTATCACGAACTGGCTAAAGAAGCGGAGGAGCTGAACCGTACAATAGCCTTGCAGGAGAAGATAAAGGAGATGAAGGAAATTGTGCCAATCTCTTATATCGCCCGTAATTATTTCGGGAAAAGTACGGCTTGGCTGCAACAGCGTATTTACGGCTACAAGGTACGTGGCCGTGTCTATACGCTAAGTGAACAGGACAGGCTGATTTTTAATAATGCCATCCACGACATTTGTAACAAATTAGGCTCGCTATCCATAGCTTGATAGACGTTTTATTGAACATTCTGTCCCCACAGCTTCGAGCCACTGTGGGGATTTTTTATTTCTCCGCACCATATCTGATTATTTATCGCCAGACTACCCTTCATGGGCAACAAAAAAGGGCTTCCAGCCCGTGGAAGCCCTCCGTCACATTTAAAACCTTACGGCCTCGTGATAGACCGGGAAGTATCTTTCATTATGTCGCCAAGCTCGGATAGAGCTAAAGACAGGGTATTCAGTTCATCAGCGGTAAAGTTGGCAGGTTTGCCGTTTACCGCACTTCCGTTAATCCGTTGATATAGCCATTGGCGTGTTCTGCCAAAATAGTGCTGGGCAATATACGACATGGAAGCGAAAGGCAATACTTTTTCTAAGGTCTGCCTGATTTCTACTGTTTTCACAATGGCTTGGGCTTCATCGATTGATTGCCTAGCACCATCTTGGAATGCTTGCGCAAACGCTTTTTTATCCTCCGGTGAAAGCGTCTGCAGAAAAGCCCTGAAACGTTTTTTATGGTCGGCCAATTCCTCCGGAGTATTGCATTTTACATATTCCGACTTCCATTTTCCCAATTCTTTCTGTACGTCCATAAGCCTAAAAATTATATGTTAGAGAAAAAGTAGCCCCCTCAAGGAGGGCTACCATTTTCATTCAGCTTGTCTTGTGCATCATTCAAGTCATCGAGACAATCATTGATGCCTTCCTCAAGCTCCTCATTGGAAATCCAATCAGTATTCTGAATGTCATCCCAATAGAGGGAAAAGAAGCTGAGGTCTTTTTTCGCAGCTTCAATCCGAGCCTTTAGCTCTTCGTCTTCAGTCATAAAAAGATCGCGATACATTATGACACTGCAAATATAATAACCTTTTGGTAATTACACAAGGGAAAAAGGAGTTATTTTTGAGAGCCTGTTTAAAAATGCCTGAAATCTTTTTCTAAAGAGGTTTCCGTATCCGCCAGATTATTTCTTTCTTTGAAGCGACCAAACTTAAAAAAAGATGTATCAGACAGATTTAACGGAAACCGATTGGCAATATATAACAAAAGTATTGAACCTGCAAGAAAGAAAGCGAAAATATGATTTGCGATTGATTTGGAACGCTATATTTTACCTGGTAAAGACAGGTTGTCAATGGCGGATGCTTCCTCTTGACTTTCCCAAGTGGCAGTTGGTCTATTACTACTATCGCAAATGGGCCTCTCAATTGGATTTTGACTTGTTGTTAGAGAAATTGCGTGGGCATGTACGTGTGAAACGCGGTCAAAGCATGGAACCCAGTGTAGGAATTATGGACAGTCAAAGCGTTAGATGGGGGAACAATGCTTCTTTGAACGGTATTGATGGAAACAAAAAGGTAAAAGGCATAAAACGGCATGTCATAGTGGATAAGCATGGCTTTCTTATTGCCGTTATGGTCACCATAGCTAATGTGCATGACAGTAAAGCCGCTTATTTGCTGATGAGGGTTCTTAAGGAGATGTGCTCCAGTGTAAAAAACATCCTTGTCGATGGAGGTTACCGAGGAGAACTTGTCGATAACATAAGAAAGAAATTCGGATATGTCATTCAGGTTGTTATCAGCGCGTACAAGGAACAGTGATTCAGACCCATTCAAAAGAGATGGATTGTGGAAAGAACATTCTCATGGATGGATTACAATAGAAGGCTCTGCCGAAACTATGAACTAACATTCGACTCGGCAGAGGAAATGGTCAAATTAGCCACTATAAGATTATTATTGAGGAAAATTTAAACAGGCTCTGAGAGCAGATGTCTTTTTAACATTATTATTCTATCCGGTAAAAAGTCCCCTTCAGTACCTTGCTTAATCCATCAACATCTATTTCCGTCTCAATCTTCTCGCACAAATACTGCTTGTTGCCTATAAGAAACACCTTATTCACATCTGGCAGCTTATTGGCTTGGAACTGGATTGTGTAAGGGATATTGGAGTGAAACAGACTGAGTGTCGACAACCGATGTCCGACACAGTCCGGACAAACATCGTTCAAGCTTAGGGAATACAGAAGGAAGTCCGTGAGCTGTGCTCCGGTCTTCTGCTGGTAGTCCGTAAAAGGATAGGCATAATCATAGGCATGTGTCTGACCGCTGTAAGTTACGTTCTGCCGGTTGAACTTGCCGGTATTGACAGCCACTTCCATGTGCCCGTTTTTTTCCAGCTTCTCCTTCAGCTCCACGTCACCGTTTATGGCTTCCTGGACATTGAAGCGCTCCTGCTTGGCAACAGTAGCCTGGTAGCCCACCGCGGGTATGTTCAATACCATGGAGGTGTACGGACGGGACAAATCGTAGTCAGCTACAGAGCCATACACGCCGACATTGAACTGAATAATTTTAGCCGGGACGATTCCGAGTGAGGTCTCTACATCGGACGATTCCGAGTCACGGATTAAATCCGCATACAAATTGATTTCACGCAGCGCATTCTTATCATTTTCATTGTAGTTGATATAATACCGTTTGCCAACAATAAAGATTGTACTTTTCTTGTCACTGTCACCCATTCCGTTGTATGCGTGTAGATAATAACTGAAAAGTACTCCACTAAAATAATTGAAAAGTATACCACCCGTTGGATATAACTTTAGGCCTATCGTATATAAGAGTCTGAGTTTTATCTACGCTAATTAACATTATAAATTCCTTTGTGTCTAAATCAACACAAAGGGTAAAAATGATAACAATGGTGGAAAAACAAACAATTATACACATGTACCGTACCCGTGGTTACAGTAAACGGGCTATAGCCTGATAAAATTGTCGTGGCGGAAAATAGAATGATTACGCTCATGTGGTTATCGGCCGTTGGGCAGACGTGGTGGAAGGTGCTGTGTTCAAGAAGTGGGGAATTGTGAAAGAGTTCTCGCAGGAATGCAAAAAGGTAGGAATAGGGCAGGACTTCGGCTTTACTAATGATCCTTCCGCTGCTGTAAGATGTGGCATTATTGATAACCGTTTGTATGTTGATGAACTTTTCTATGAAACGGATATGCTTTCATCGGCTATTGCCAACAGGTTAAAGCCTTTCTCTATGAAAGTTTTTGCCGATTCGCAAGACCCTCGATTGATTCAAGAGATAAAGAACAGGGGCGTGAATATCTATCCGGTAGATAAGTTTCCCGGCTCAATCAAAGCGGGTATTGATAAGATTAAAGACATGGAGTTCTTTGTAACAGAACGCTCTTACAATCTTATTACTAAACTTCGGAAATATGTTTGGGACAAAGATAAGGATGGAAACTACATCAATGAGCCAGTAAATGAATATAATCATTTGATGGATGCCATTAGATATTATGTATTGGGTTGTTTGCTTGGACGCATTTTGAAACCGAAAGATTTAACAGGAATATTCACACACTAAAATTATAGATTATGCCATTGAGTTTAGAAGAAATATTGAATCTGTCTGACATCGGTCAGAAAATCACCTACCTAAAGAAAGGAAGAAAGACCGAACTTCCCGACCGTTGTAAACTTTGGGACGATTGGAATCCGGAACGCCATGAAATCATGGTGGATAAAGAGAAGTATCCGGATAGAAAAGTGCTTGAAAAGGAAGCGGAGAAGGTTTTTGATGAAAAGACTGGTAAGACCTACGAAACCGAAGCACAATACAAGACCGAACCGGTAAACCGTATCTCTATCCCTTAGCAGGATATAGTGAACATTCAAACTGCTTTCACAGTCGGCACTGAACCGTCGATGGATTGTACTCCGACCGACGATGATGAAAATTAAGTTCGAAGCTGAAACGCTTACTAACATGGCTTATGATATGTCAAACACTCCAAGAATATCCTTTGAAACGTTGAAGGGGGTAGGCAAAGCATCAGGAACCGCTTTCCGCTTTAGGTTCTATCAATCCAACCAAGTTTAGCAAGGCGTCGCAGACCATTGACATAGAAACAGAACTGGTTCCATATATGATTGATGATTTGAGTGATAAGGTGACTACTGCGTTTTCCGCTGTCAGTGGTGGCATTTGGTCCACACGTGAGGGAATCATGTTTGCCGGGAATGCTGATAGGGTAGAAGAGGAACTTGCAGAAATCAAAGAGGAGCAAACGGCAAAGAATAACAATGCAGCGTCTCCTAACCCCAAGGGATAATTCATTGCTTCATGTTTTTATAGTACTATTGAGCGTAGCTAATTTAGTTCTGCTTTTTTATTACTAAATTCTATATTATAGAATATATTTTCTGGAAAAATTTTATAATTCAAAATTAATTTATGAAACTGTTTCATTAGTGTCCCATAAAAAATAGGGACTAGTTAAACATTAAATAAATTTGGCCCATTTGGTCCGAAACGGTCTTTGTCATATTGAAATTTAGTTTTGTCGAAGAGGTCTTTCAAGTGCGTTTTGTCA
>NZ_JABXJH010000106.1:0-6150 GCF_013373675.1 Bacteroides sp. L10-4 | reverse complement strand
CGCTGAACAACTTTTCAAAGCATCGGTTACGATTTCCTCATATTGGTCAAGTGCTGTTTTGTTCATTGCTTTAATGTGTGGTAGGATACCATTAAAGATAATGAAAATCAGCCACTTGGCCTATTTTGTTATACTAAATATTATTTACTAACTCATTTGTTTTCAACGGATTAACTGTAATTTTAACGAAGTATTAATAATACATACGTATGAACAGTGAGTTACTCATAAAAATTGCCCAAAAGGGTTATAATGTTGCCTATGGTGCCAATATAAATTTTGCCACTTGCGATATCGTCAAGAAAATACCAGGATACGTTAGTTTTTTATCAATCATTGTAGGTATTCTGGGATTGGTCTACCCTCCCTTTGCTGAAAAATATGTATCGGTATTCATACTGATTCTTGGTATTGCAAGTGTCTATATCGAACGCTTTACTCCTAATATTGATAGTTATAGCAATAGAGGCATTGCCAATACTGATCAACTCAACAAGTTGAAAAACCTCTATTTTGAAGTAAAAAGAATGTCTGATAGTGCGGACTTTTCCACAATAGAAACTCGTTATACAGCGATAGAGGATGAATTTAATGCTAGTTCACAACCAGACCAAATTGTGTTCGCCAATTGGCTCGCACATTATAAGATGTTTTGCGAAAAGGATATGAGCTGGATGGACGAGCAACTACATTTCCATTGGTGGAAAGACAAAATACCAATGACCGCACATATAGTGATATATATATTGTTGCTGTCAATATTTGTGTATTACTGTGTAAAAATTCCAGTATTAAACGAATTCTTCTGCAAAATCTTTTATCTACAATAAAAATGGCTACATTACAGCTGTTCAGCAATCGGTAGCTAATAAGAATATCTTCAAATGAAACCATACAAAAATCTTGTGCCAAATGATTGAAGTGTTAATATATCACCGTAAAAATAGATGGCTGAACTGTGCAATAATACATAGATTCTGTTATCTATTTTTTGTACTCCATTGATTCCCTAATAATCTGTAGAGTTTCTTTTTTGTACTCCTTACGGTCATATTCCATACCTCTGCACATCCAACAACTACACGGTGTCCCGGTAGTCTTGTAAACTTGTGCACATTTCTCTTTGGCCAACTCAAACCAATGAGGATGTTCATAATGACTTCCATCCTCACGGATGATACAATGCCCGTAAGCAGCATAAAGAATCATGCGAGCCTTAAATATACGTGCCATTTGTTGGCGTCTCCAAAATTTGTTTCTTTTGTCCATCGTCTCTTTCTATTAAAGTTAGGATGAACAATGATGTTACTTTTGAAAGACCTAATGTATCCATAATATTGTATATTTATCGTTTTGTAGCATTTGTGTAAAGCCTCGCTATTCGCCCTCTCAACAATTCGCTATACTTTTCTTTCAAATCAGCATTTAGGAAAGAGTTTTGAATAACAGTCTCGAACTTGGGCAATAGTTTGATATACTTGTTTATCAGTCGTTCTACAATCACATTCTCTATACCCAAAGTAGCTGCCGATTTGATAAAATCCTCTCTTTGAAGCTTTTTCTTACGCCCGTTCAAGGTCAATGCCAGTTCTTCATCATCCTTTGGATTGATGATAGCCGCATTTAGCAAATCGTAAGCAGGGGTTAAACGTATCTTATCCGCAGTCTCATACAATGAAAAGTTTTTCAAGTGCATATCGTTATTTCCTGTCAGCCAAGAAAAAAGCACCAACTCTAAAAAATTGGTAACATCCATTTTAGGCATAGACGAATATTTCAAAACCGCCTTCCCGATACGCTCATAACTGCTCTTGTATTTATGCTCCGTTTGCCTTTCCGTCAATTGGCACATATCTTCCATCGCAATCTTCCCTCCGGCAGGAGTCCTGTCAATCCGACGAGTAAGATAGCATAGAGTATCATCTGCCATCCGCATCAGCGTGTGAGGAACGACCTCGATACGTGCCACCTCTGCAAGGTGCATGGTTAAATCCTCGACCTCCGGCATCATTTCATATTGCGAGGCCTGAGGTTTACAGATATAACCACCCCAAAGCCCGACAATGGTCAATCGTTTGCTGCCCTCATGCTCATTCAAATGCAAGGATAGCTTCGGCTGAACGCCAGTCAATGAAGTTTGGTCTTGAATAATCTGCAAAGCAAGCTGGTCTAATTGCTCCGTCGTATAATCAAGAACAGGCAATGTTGTTGTTCCGAAGAACTTCTTTATGCAAGCCGTGTGCATATCCTTTTCTCCCTTTAGTAGCGGACGATAACAATACAGACAATTACACATGGTTCACCTCCTTTTCTTCCATTGGAATAATGCTTACTGCTCCGATACAATCCTTACAGCATGTCAGCAACAACGACATCCGGTCAAGAATACTGATGTCTGTATTCCGCAATGCAACATCCAGCAGCCATCCTTCAGGTATCAAACCGTCGAAGAACGGAAACAGCACAGAACTTGTATATGTTTCTTCCTGTAAAGGCAATGTCAGACTGACAGCCTTTGCCGTTTCCGAAGAGAGATATTCCGGCAAATAACGGAACTCATATCCTGCATCGTTTTCAGTCAGAATCCCCGCCAATTGGTCTTTGTAAAATATATGAGCTTGCCTCATTGATTATCAGTTTTAGAAGTTGCAACCATTTCATAATTGAAGAAGTCAAGAAGCTGATTCACCTTATCAAGACGCAGCGTTTCCTTTCCCTGTTCGAGGTCTCGCACAAAGCGCAATCCTACCCCCGACTTCAACGAAAGTTCTTCTTGCGTCAGGTTATACTGCTTTCGCAACATCTTGACCGTAGTAGAGAGATTATTCATAAGCATCCTACTTTATACCTTTTCGGGTACAAAGTTAATATAAATATCTCACATTATACCACAAAGGGTATAATTTATTTTATTATCAGCATTATTATATCAGATAAGGTATAATATAGTAAGATTCAAAACCACAAATTAAAGTACACAAGCACTGCTCTACACTTTTTCAAGCGAATAATCCAGTTTCGCTACACTTTTTCCAACGAATCAAATATTTCATTGCACTGGACTAATAAAAATTCCACTGCAAACCACAGAAATTCCAAGAAAACCACTACCTTTGTATTCAGCAAGCGTTCTGTAACATCCATGCGGAAATATCCTATCATTCAACATGTTGAATCTGATAGCCAACATTCCACAAAATGGCTAAAAGAAGGCGGTACAACACGTATATGCAAAGCGGTGAAATACAACGATTTGCATTTGTCCCCACATTCTGTGTACTTGTAAAAACAGAGGTTGTACCGATTAAAATGAATGGTCACTGATAATTAGTGATGTAAATATGCTGCATCGGAAACATCTACACGGAATAGAATAAAATCTTCATTTTCACTGCTCATGATCACTTCCTCTACTTTGTACACCTTATCGCTTCCAGCTAATTTAATCCCTTCCTCACCAATGCCAGTTCCTTTGAACACATGATAATTGCTGACAGCCAAACCATCTTTGTTGATAAAGAATCCAGAACCTTGGTACATATTGTAGCCATCCGAAGTAAACACCATAAAAACTGACGTATTATATTTCGAAAAAATTTGAGAACCATCAAGCTTATTTTTATCACCACGATTATTTACAACTGATATTGTGACGTTCCTTGCTTTTTTATTAGGAGACACTAGTACTGACTGTGACTGTTGTGAAGTTACAATCTTATCATTCCTTTCACCATGTCCTGATTTATGAGCGCATGAATACAGACATATAATAGAAACTGTTGATATTATGAAATTATTTATTTTCATTGTTTTCAAAAATGTTTTTTGGCAATATATGAATAAGGAAACGCTGATTCTCTCTTTCGTCATTTGTTTCTCGCATAGAATGAGTATCAAGTTTGCCATCTCCACTGCCAGATATTAGAATTTCGCAATTACTCCCAAATGTAATACGTGAATCTTCAATCCAAAAACGCATAAGTGCTAATGCCCGTTGGTAACTTAATTCATAATTATAAAGGAAGTTGTCTTTTGACGCTTGCCCCTCTATTACAAGAATATATTGATTCTCACTATGGTTTTTTAAGAAATCTCGTATTTCGCGTCCTGCCGCAGCCAATTGACGTAATTGGGCTTCTTTATCCGTAGATACAATATCATTCAAGTCAGACTTTCCGGCAGGATAGCGAACTTGAATTGTTAGAACATATTTTTTGTAATCTGAACGATATTGAAAATAATCTCGACTTAAATCTTTTGTTGATTGCTCAACCTTTTTAATCTCTTGTAACTGAGCTTCTGTTGCCTCCATACGCTTATGTAGAAGAACAATTACAAGAATGAATAATACTAACATGACAAAAAACAAACTTGTCATCAAGTCTGAGTAACTTGTCCAAAAAAACGATTCCTTTTTCTGAGCCATAATTACTTTTTATTATTATCTTTAATAGAATCTGTTGTATTTAAGACCGCATCAGTAGTATTTTCTGCTTGTTTATTAACTATTTGCATCGGCAACTCTGTTGGCTGAATATGGATTTGTTGTGGCTGGCTCTTATCCTTTTTAACGGGGAAAAACATAAACACGATATTTAAAATGCAGGTAATGGCAATGATTACTAATGCAGCCCATCCTGAGACTTTCATCCACGCTGGTATGGAATCGCCAACACGAACACTATCATTTGTATCAAGTATTTTATTTACCTTTGTGGTCATCAAGGTTTGTTTGATAGACTGGGATATGTCATTCGCTAAACGGATGTTTGACATTTCTATTTTTTCAATCAGCTTGTCAAGTCTGACAGGAATTGCTGAAATTTCTTCCAATTGTTCAGACAATTGTGGCATTTGTGTCATTTGGGCACTAAATTGAGCCTTTAAATCATTTGTAAATTGTTCAAATGACTCTCGTTCAGATTTAAGAATTTCTTTGAATGACTCACTTTGTTCAATAAACCTTTTGTGCAGTTCTTCGACATTTGATGATGTAGATTCCTTTATATTTTGGAGAGACTCTTGAAGTGTCCTGTCTGCATCAGCTGTTGTTTTAGCTATTTCTCCTTTATGACGTCCAAAGAAATCTCTTATTTCTTCAAGTATGTGGATTCGATTTGCTTGTTCATTATACAATGATTCAAATCTATGTATAGCTTCGGTGTATCCTTCAATATCATTGAGATATTGATTAAATACTTCCAATTTGTCTGTGCATTGTTGTAATTCTTCAAGAACACGCACATTAGCTTTTGCCATTTTCATAACATCCATGTCATGAACCGCTTTTATTATATCCGCTTGTATTGCATAGGACTGATTAACGGCATTTAGCGTATTCCCAAGATTTGATGTGTTTTGTGCGAATGTATTGTTGAATTTATTGAGATTTCTTACGAGATTGTTAAGTGCCTCGGATGTATCAGATGGTAATTCAGGAAGAAGTTCTGATTGCATCCAAGCAAAAAAAGAATTTTTCCCGTCTTCCTCATTAAGTTTGCATCTTTTGAAGAGAAGAGAATTGACTGTCGTAAGCAGAATACCACAAATAGAAGCCAGCATTGCCCATGCGACACCACTTAAAAGAGAATTAATTCCAGAAGCGGCACTCTGTGAAGCATTATCGATAACTCCGCTACCGCTGCTCATAAGAGTCATTATTGCATTAGACTGTAACAAATCCCACAATCCCATAATAACACCAGCCATTGTACCAGCCAATCCCCAATAAAGTGGAATAGGTGTCTGTGTAGCTATGTCATTTTCTACAGAATCACAGTGACGGTCAACCGCATCTTTCAGAAGACCAAAATCAATAACTGAACCGGAGTTATTTCCAAGATATTTATTGATGGATGTAATAATGCCGATAAATATTTTGTTACCATCCCCATATATGCCATCCACAAGAGAGGTTTCTGCATTACGTCTTATTCGCCATGAAGTTGTACCAGTAAAGATGTTACTGAATTGGCGCATACGCAAAAAGTTCTTCACAAAGAAAAACAATTGCATAAATATGATAAGTAACTAATCAAAATTAAGCAGCATAATGGCTAAAGTTAATATTCAGTCGTGTTCCTATCGCCGCCAAAGCCCTGTTGGTGGCATAAAACAGCGATTCGGTAGTGACATAATCCTGTGGTCGGA
>NZ_JABXJH010000105.1:0-6234 GCF_013373675.1 Bacteroides sp. L10-4 | reverse complement strand
TGACAAAACGCACTTGAAAGACCTCTTCGACAAAACTAAATTTCAATATGACAAAGACCGTTTCGGACCAAATGGGCCAAATTTATTTAATGTTTAACTAGTCCCTATTTTTTATGGGACACTAATGACTTCGCATGAATAACCTCTGGCGTACCAAAGGTTATTATAGAAAAAGAGAGTTTTACCAACCAGATGAGGTAGACATACAGCTTTCCACTCCTGATGCCCGCAATACTTTATTATGGGCTCCATCTGTCATTACAGATGAAAAAGGAGAAGCAGAAGTTCATTTCTATTGTTCCGACATCAATACCGGATTTATCGGGGTCATAGAAGGTATTGATGGTAACGGATTACTCGGAAATGCAAAATGTGAGTTTAGAGTGATAAGAAAATAACAGTTACAATTTTACGTTATGGCAAAACGTACATTTTCGTCCTTATACTCCCAACCGACCCGTTCTTTTTCTCAGGATAATTGATGAAAACACAGCTGTGAACAACCCAGTCAGCGCAATCAAATCAGTTGTCAATAATCTTGATCTTGATAATTTCAAACAAGGTGACGATGAACCTTACTTTCTTTGCTAGGCAAAAGAAAAGATAACAGAACTGTAAATTACAGAAGAGGTTGTGTCAAGATTTTGACACAACCTCTTCATCTTCATAAAACCAGTTAATAGAATCGACTTATATCATCACGATATATTTTACTTCTGCCGGATATAGATATTTATCGGAGTTCCGGTTAACTTCCATTTCTCACGCATCTTATTTTCCAGAAATCGTCTGTAAGGTTCTTTCACATATTGTGGAAGATTTGCAAAATAAACAAATGACGGCACCTGGATATTGGGCAACTGCGTAATATACTTTATCTTGATATATTTACCCTTGATTGAAGGGGGGGGATATGCCTCGATAAGCGGAAGCATTTCCTCGTTCAAACGAGCTGTCGGAATACGCGTCATACGATTTTCGTACACATCACGCGACTCTTCCAACACCTTCAGAATACGTTGTTTGGTCAGTGCCGAAGCAAAGATGATAGGGAAATCCACAAATGGAGCGAAACGGTTGCGGATAGCATCTTCGAAAGTTTTCATCACCTTTACAGTCTTGTCCTGCACCAAATCCCACTTGTTCACCACAACCACCAGTCCCTTGGCATTCTTCTGAATCAAAGAAAAGATATTCAAATCCTGACTTTCGATGCCACGCGTAGCGTCTATCATCAAAATACATACATCTGCATTCTCAATGGAACGAATGGAACGGATTACAGAGTAGTACTCCAAATCCTCATTCACCTTGTTCTTTTTACGGATACCCGCCGTATCTACCAGGTAGAAATCAAAACCGAATTTATTGTAACGGGTATAGATAGAATCGCGCGTGGTACCGGCAATCTCCGTCACGATATTGCGATCTTCTCCAATAAAGGCATTGACTATGGAAGATTTTCCGGCATTAGGACGTCCTACTACCGCAAAGCGGGGAATATCCTCGTCCAGAATTTCATCAGACTCCTTCTTGAACTTACCGACGATAAGATCCATCATATCTCCCGTACCGCTACCCGTTACAGCAGAAATACAATAAGGATCGCCTAGACCCAAGCTATAAAATTCAGGAGCATTGTATTGCAGTTCATGATTATCAGTCTTATTGGCAACCAGCAACACAGGCTTCTTGGCACGACGCAATATGGAAGCCACCTGCTCGTCAAGGTCTGTAACTCCGTTCATCACATCCACCACAAACAGAATCACATCGGCTTCATCTACCGCCATCAGCACCTGCTTACGAATCTCCTCTTCAAAGATATCATCAGAGTTCACTACCCAACCACCGGTATCCACTACCGAGAACTCACGTCCCAGCCATTCGGTTTTTCCATATTGGCGGTCACGGGTGGTTCCCGCTTCCTCATTCACAATTGCCTGACGTGTCTTGGTCAGACGATTAAATAATGTAGACTTTCCCACGTTGGGGCGCCCTACGATTGCAACTAAATTTCCCATAGTTCACACTCTTTGTTTTTTGCGACTGTCACAGTCGTATGAATAACTCTTAATCCAGCTGATAACCAAAGTTACGTAGTTCCTTGTCTGAACTCCGCCAATCCTTATCAACTTTCACAAATGTCTCCAAGAATATCGTTTTCCCGAAAAACCTCTCCAAATCACGGCGCGCTTCGGTGGCCACTTTCTTCAAAGCCTTCCCTTGCTTACCTATGATAATGCCCTTTTGTGAATCACGCTCCACATAGATTATGGCACTGATATGAATCTTCCTTGCTTCTTCCTTAAACTGTTCTACCATCACCTCCACTGAATAAGGGATTTCCTTATCGTAGTACAGCAGAATTTTCTCACGGATTATCTCGGTCACAAAGAAACGTGCCGGTTTGTCCGTCCATTGGTCTTTATCAAAATAAGGAGGCGAATCGGGCAGAAGTTCCTTCACCCGCTTCATCACATAATCCACATTGAATTTCGAAGTAGCAGAGATAGGAATAATTTCAGCCTTCGGCAACAATTCCTTCCATGCTTCCACAAGTTCCACAAGCTTTTCCTGATTACTCAAATCAATTTTATTGATAAGCAGCAAAACCGGAACCCCCAAGTGTCCCACTTTCTCCACGAAGTCATTATGCTTGTCGGGAGTCTCAACTACATCCGTCACATACAACAATACATCTGCATCCATCAATGCCGAAGTGGAGAAATTCAGCATAGACTCCTGCAATTTATAATTTGGCTTCAATACCCCTGGAGTGTCCGAAAACACAATCTGCATGGCATCCGTATTATAGATGCCCATAATTCGATGACGGGTGGTCTGTGCCTTAAAAGTAGCGATAGAAATACGTTCACCTACCAGAACGTTCATCAATGTGGATTTGCCTACATTAGGATTCCCCACGATATTTACAAAACCTGCTTTGTGCATGACTTCAGTATTTGAATTGAGAAAAAAAAACGCATCGAATCGAAATAGGATGCGTTTTTATTATGTTATATCTAGCAATAGTGTATTACTGCTTCTTTCCATCGTATCCCCACTTCACATACACAGCTCCCCAAGTAAATCCTGCGCCGAATGCAGTGAAAATAAGGTTGTCACCTTTCTTCAACTTTTCTTCAAAATCCCAGATGCAAAGAGGCAACGTAGCAGCACTGGTATTGCCATAACGTTCGATATTAATCAATACTTTCTCATGAGGAACTTCCAGACGATGAGCCACAGCATCAATGATACGAAGGTTTGCCTGATGCGGAATTACCCAGTCAATGCTATCCTTTGTCAGACCGTTCTTCTCAGCAATAGCTGCACTAACATCCGACATATTGGATACAGCATACTTAAACACAGTACGTCCTTCCTGATAAATGTAATGCATGTGGTTGTCTACAGTAAAGTAAGATGGAGGGCAAACCGAACCACCCGCTTTCATGTGCAGGAAAGGCAAACCTTTACCATCGGTTCTCAGAATAGCATCCATAATACCTACGTCTTCCGTTGTCGGCTCAAGCATGAAGGCAGCAGCACCGTCACCAAAGATAGGACAAGTAGCGCGGTCTGTATAATCAACCATCGACGACATCTTGTCAGCTCCCACAATGATAACCTTCTTATATCTTCCTGAACGGATGAAATTGGCAGCAGTCTCCATCAAATAGAGGAATCCACTACAAGCTGCCTGCAAATCAAAAGCATACGCATTTTTCAGCCTAAGCTTATCACACAATATAGAAGCGGTAGAAGGGAAATGGTAATCCGGAGTGGAAGTAGCTACAATCACCAAATCAATATCATCCGGATTTGCACCCGTACGTTGCATCAACTGTTTGGCTGCTTTACGCGCCATATAGGAACTACCCAACCCTTCTTCATTCAAGATACGTCTTTCCTTTACCCCGATACGAGTCATAATCCATTCGTCATTGGTATCCACCATTTTCGAGATTTCGTCGTTTGTCAAGACGTAATCAGGGACATAACCACCGACTCCTGTAATTACTGCATTTATTTTTTCCATTAAAATCTTGTTTACTTATAGAACTGCTGAAACAACGGTAGTCTAAAAAGGTTTGCTCATTAAATCACAAATCTTTTTAGACGCCCGATATTCAAGTATAAGTTTTAGCCAAACTGACCGTAATTATACGGCAGCTTCCTTTTCAACTGCAAGCTTACCTCTATAGTAACCGCATGCGCCACATACAGTGTGATATACATGCCACTCGCCACAATTCGGGCAAATAGCCAGTGTAGGAGCTACTGCTTTATCATGAGTTCTTCTCTTTGCAGTTCTTGTTTTTGACTGTCTTCTCTTAGGATGTGCCATTTTCTTTAATCTTTAATTGTTATCTAATATTTTCTTTAATTCGTCCCAACGCGGGTCTACCTGCGTTTCTTCTTCATTCATCAGCTCCACTTCTTCTGGTGCAAATGTATCCTCCGCCATCTCATCATCCGGAGTAGTACGCATATGCTTACTCAGTTTGCTGGTCATTGCCTTGTTACACTTACCCGGAGCATGCACATGCTTCATGGGGATGGCCAAAGCTACAAACTCGTACATAAACCATGCTACATTAATCTCACCCTCCTCTTCAGGGATTACAATGAGATTATCACCTTCCTCGGCATATTCATGACCGAACTTCACCAATAGTTTATCTATTGAACTGACAAGCTGTTCCATATCATCCAAACAACGGTCACATGGCACCCACACCATTCCCTCCGTCTGGAAGTTCAATTCGAAAGCACGAGATGTTTTCTTTACAACTAATACCACATTAACTTTACCCTTCTGTACTTCCAGTCCATCAATATTGGCAAAGAAAAGGTTATCCAATACAAACTCATATTTGCATGAGTCTGCTTGCATACCTTTCAGGTCTATTTTGTATTTATCAAACTTTCCCAAAGCTTCATTTGTTTATTCGGGCGACAAAGATACGAATAATTATCCTCATTCAGTAGTATTTTAGGAAAAATATTCTATAGCACTCCGTTTTTCAACCCAATAACGGGTCAGTCCGCCCCCCTGTGGGCATATTATGTTAATACACGAACGTAAGCTATCTTTGCGGTTATCTTCTGACAACAATCCAACGAATTTTAATCGCCACCTATATAAGTTACTACGATTCATCTTCCCCGAAGTTTTAATGGAGTATTTCGAGATTACCGGTTGGCATGACGACTCTGTCAAAATCGAAGTTTAGCTTGATGAAAAACACTACCTGGAGCGTTCCGATTACAAGAGTGGCACCGTGATTTCACATGGTTTTACTGATGAGAAAGTGATTCAGGACTTTCCTCTGCGTGGCAAATCTGTTTATCTCCATGTGAGACGTCGTCGCTGGTATGACAAAGCTACCGGTGAAACGTTTTCCTATACTTACGATGATCTTACGTCCGAAGGAACGAAACTCACTCCTGAGTTCGTTGCTTTTTTAAAAGAAGAAGATTGAAACTACCGCGGCCAGCATAAGCTCCATAGCAGATGCTTATGGGGTAAACGGTAAACAGTAAACAGTTAACTTCCCGGTACAAGGAGTTTATCAGCGCATACCGACAGTGGAACCGGTTAGATTATGCTTCAGAATATGTCTTGTTCAAACAAAACATAGGTCCCGGCCTTTGTATTGACGAGACTTCTTTGAGCTGCGGAGAATTATATACTGTTGTCACGAACCGTGCGGGACGTGGTGGCAGAGGTACTCTTGTGACCATGATACGTGGCACGAAGTCTGAAGACGTCATAAAGGTGCTTGAAATGATTCATCTCTCCAAACGCAAGACAGTCAAAGAGGTCACTTTGGATTTTTCGCCGACTATGATGCGGATTGTCCGAACGGCTTTTCCTAATGCCACTATGACCAATGGCCGGTTTCATGTACAGAAGCTCTTTTATGAGGCAATTGATGAACTCAGGATTACTTATCTCCGGATGGCACGGGATTTGGAGGACGATGAAATTCAGCGGTGCAGAGAGCAAAATATAGCGTATGTTCCGTTCCGATATACCAATGGAGATACCCGTAAGCAGCTGCTGGCAAGGGCTAAGCATGTACTTGTCAAGCATTTTAGTAAATGGACTGACTTCCAAAGAATACGTGCGGAAATCATATTCGAACATTATCCCGAACTGAAATCGGTCTACGACTTGGCTATAGAGTTGACCAATATATATAATAGGCACAATGACAAGGA
>NZ_JABXJH010000104.1:0-6777 GCF_013373675.1 Bacteroides sp. L10-4 | reverse complement strand
AAAAGAATTTTTAGCAGGTCTGGTCTGAAACCGAACAGAACTTTTAATACTAAACTTATCAAAGAACTCTTTGGCATAGTGGCAGAAGCCGCTTAGCCGATATGGTGAATTTTTAACGGACTATTATCATAATAGACCGCATCTTTAAACGATACGGCATGTCCGTCTTTATCTGACAATAGAAGCTGTTCCGCAGCAACGGGCCATTCAATGCCGATGCTTTCATCGTCAAAACGGATGGATGCCTCGGATTGCGGTGCATATACGTTGTCTACCTTGTAAGTAAAGACAGCTTCATCACTCAGCACCAGAAAACCGTGGGCAAAGCCACGCGGAATGAAGAACTGTCTCTTATTCTCCTCACTCAGTTCCACACTGACATGCTTTCCGAAAGTGGGAGAAGATTTTCTTAAATCGACAGCCACATCCAGTACCTTTCCTTTTATGACACGTACCAGTTTAGCCTGGCTGCAATCACCCTTTTGGTAATGCAGACCACGTAATACCCCGAAAGAGGACTTGGACTCATTATCTTGAATGAAGTGAACATCTCCGACATGTGCACGGAACTCTTCTTCCTTAAATGCTTCCATAAAATATCCGCGGGCATCGTGGAATACTTTCGGCTCAATCAGCCATACACCATCAATCTCTGTTTGTATATAGTTCATTTTCTTAAAATGTTTTATGTACTTTCAGTTGGAATCCGAAATTGTCTCCATATATCTCCCCCATATCCAATGCAAGGGATGCGTTGAAGCACCAGCCTTTCCATTTGCGGGGAGTATAGTAAAACGATGCAAAAGTAGAAAAATTTTCTAATATATCAGGTATCGGACGGTGAGGAGTTCCCCAAGTTCTGCTGTGGGACAATTTTGCTATGTATCTCCACTCACTGCTGATGTCACCGCTCCATCCCAGATGCAAGGCCTTAACGCGATTGTATTTGAAACTCATATTGCCATCCTTATTATAGATAGGCGATGCTATCAACGGATTGGCTATCGCCATACCCCAATGTACCCACCCTGGGTAGTAACCGTTGTTGTAATAGTTGTCGGCGCCTCCGGTCTTATTTACTACGGAATTCTGCAAACCGTGCAGAGGACCGCTCATGTTGGTCGTTTGGAGATATTCGATAACGATTCCATTGATAGCCTGGGTATGGTTGGATTTATATTCCACCCCCCATAAGCCATCCCATCCGTTGAGTTTGGCCATAGCGGAGAAGTCGTCGAAGTGATTGTCCAGATAGGCGCTGATGGAGAAATCTTCCTTAGGACGATAAGTCATTTTGACATATTCGCTGCCCAGAAAATTGCCTTGGAAAGCCAGATGTTCACCTACCGGTCCGTCTTCACGCCCGTGGCCGGGGAAGAATACGCGTATGTAATCCTTCCATCCGTTGCCCAAGTCCCCCGGTTCGGCTCCTCCAATCTTATATCCTCCGAATTGGGTGTCGAGAGTCATTCCGAGTTCCAACTGCCATTTTCCTTCGGGTATGCCGATACGCAGAAACCCTTCTTTATGATGATATTTGATGTTCTTGGTATACCAGTATTTCTCTCCGACTTGTTCCCGTTGGTATTTATTGTCTGTAAACCACCCGTACGAGATTTCTCCTTTCAGGCCTAAACGGGGCAGCAACTGTACATACTCGGGTATACCTATCTGTACCTGTGGAATGGGACGTGCATTGCCCGACCAGGTCATGCCGCCACTGCTCAGTTCTTGATTCAGTAATGGGGAATTCCGTTCTTTACTGCCGACAAAGAATCCGAACCATTTATAGCGGATGTCTGCATAAGCCTGTTGTACAATGAAGGAAGTAGTGAATCCCGCTACCGCTGCCACATCTAGTGCTTCCTCAAATCTCCATTTTCCAAGTTTGTGTTTATGGAATACACCTCCACGCATGTAAGTGTTGTTGTCAAGCGAAGTGAGTCCTTGCTGGTTGCTGACCTGCCAAAGAGGGGTATTTGCACCAGTATGCAGAGTTACTCCATATTCCAAGAATGAAGACAATTGCTGTGCCAGCATCGTGCTCTTTCCTACAGACAAGAAAACCATCAGACAGAAGATAATACGCATAATAGTTTTAGTTAAATATTTAGGTTTGTATACTCTTACAAGGGCAATTATCCTTCTATTCTTGGCGAGCATAGTAAAACTATACAAAAGTAGAAATTTTTCTGGTAAAAAACCTCTTTCCTTATCGAAATACCTCTTGAAAATGCATTTTCAAGAGGCAGTGTTTATAATTTTTTAGTAAGAAAAAAAGCTCTGAAACTGGCGTATATCCGATATTTCCGCTACTTTTGTAGCATGATTGAATTAGCACAACATATAGAAATATTGTTATTGGAGAACGATTGTGTCATTGTTCCCGGCTTGGGAGGATTTGTAGCCCATTATACGTCGGCAATGAGAGTAGCGGAAGAAAATATTTTTCTGCCTCCTACCCGTATCATCGGCTTTAATCCTCAATTGAAGATGAATGACGGATTACTTGTACAATCTTACATGGCTGTCTATGATACCGACTTTTCCGATGCTACGCGGATTGTAGAAAAAAAAGTGTCGTATATAGTCACTGCTCTCCATGAAGAAGGCAAGGTGGATTTGCCCAACATTGGCGAATTGCGTTACTCCATTCACGGCACTTATGACTTTGCTCCCTATGACCACAAGATAACTACTCCCTACTTATATGGACTGGATAGTTTTGAAATACAGGAACTGGCAGAACAGAAGAAACCGTATACGGAAAAGACCGTCCGTTATTCTGTTCCAGTTGTGCCGGAAGACAAAAAGCGAAAGTTTGAGATTAAATTCAACCGTTCCTATTTGCTGAATGCAGTTGCCATGGTTGCAGTGGTCGCCTTGTTTTTCTTTTTGTCTACACCGATAGAAAATACAGAAGTGATTGAAGGAAATTATGCGCAACTACTTCCGAATGAACTTTTCGAGATGATAGAAAAGGAATCACTTGCCATTAATCCGATTGTTGTCAGCCAGAAGGCCGACATTCCGAAAGCGTCGGCTCAAACACACACGAGGCTGCAGGCAAAGAAAGAGGTAGTTCCGGTTATTCTCCAACCTAAGCAACAGACGGCAGAAGTGTCCTCTGCATCTGCAACAACAAAAAGTGAAGTTCAAAAGACAACTACAGAGAGTGTAGCTCCGTTACTTGTCTCCGCAAAGAAATACCATGTCATCATTGCCAGTGTAGGTACAGAGAAGGATGCCGAAGCAATGGCAAAGCAACTGATTGAAAAAGGTTATCCTCATGCAAAAGCAATCGTTGGCAATGGTAAAATGCGTGTCAGCATTAAGTCTTGCGATACAGAAACAGAAGCATATCAGGAGTTGAACAGAGTTCGCCAGAATAAAACGTATAAGAACGCTTGGGTATTAAAGAAGTAGAAAGTAATCTACCCTTGCCTTATTTTTTAATTCTTTAATTTTTTAACTATCATGAAGCGTATCCGTTGTCCTAAATGTGAGAATTACCTAACATTCGATGAAACCAAGTATACCGAAGGCCAATCGCTGGTTTTTGTATGCGACCAGTGTAAGAAGCAGTTCAGTATCCGTTTAGGCAAATCAAAGATGAAAGCCCCTCAAAAAGAAGAACGTCCGGATGAAGCAGAGTTTAAAGAAGCCTTTGGCAGCATCACGGTCATTGAGAATGTGTTTGGTTTTAAGCAGGTGCTTCCATTGCAGGAAGGTGACAATATCATAGGCCGGCGTTGCGTGGGGAATGTTATAGAAGTACCGATTGAGACTTCGGATATGAGTATGGATCGGCGTCACTGTATCATTAATGTAAAGAGCAATAAGCAGGGAGCGTTGATTTATACCTTACGCGATGCTCCCAGCCTGACGGGAACTTTCCTTAATAATGAAATTTTGGGTGACAAAGACCGCATTCGCATTGACGATGGAGCCATCGTAACCATTGGCGCCACTACTTTTATATTGCGGGCAGCAGAGCAGGAAAATCTTTAGACGAAAAAGAAAACTGTGGCTTAATATTTTCCATCAACTGTGGCATAAACAAGCAGACCGTACAAAAGGAGTTTTTTGTACGGTCTGCTTGTTTATGCCACAGGAATGAAAGAATACCTTTTATAGTATTCCTGCATACCTCTTTCTTGGATGGATTTTAAGAAGCAAGACTAACACAGCAGTATGAATACAAAGATTCGGATTATTTTGTTTCTCCAAGTAAAATTTCTACTTTTGTGTTCGATAACGGTTAATAAAATTGAAAACAGTTATCAAGTCTATTATATTCACAATCAACACCATATAGATATAATGAATAGAAAGTAATATTTTTAGATACTTAAAGCACAAAAAGATGAAAAACTTTATGGACGAAAACTTCTTGTTGCAAACGGAAACAGCACAGAAGTTGTATCACGAGCATGCGGCTAAGATGCCGATTATCGACTATCATTGTCACCTGATTCCTCAAATGGTGGCGGAAGATTATCAATTTAAGTCACTGACTGAAATCTGGTTGGGAGGTGACCACTACAAGTGGCGTGCTATGCGTACCAATGGTGTGGACGAACGCTTCTGTACCGGTAAGGATACTACAGATTGGGAAAAGTTTGAGAAGTGGGCCGAAACTGTACCTTATACTTTCCGTAATCCGCTGTACCACTGGACTCATCTTGAATTGAAGACTGCTTTTGGAACCGATAAGATTCTGAATCCTCAAACAGCTCGTGAAATTTATGATGAATGTAATGAGAAGCTGAAACTGCCCGAATATTCTGCCCGTGGCATGATGCGCCGCTATCACGTGGAAGTGGTTTGTACTACGGATGACCCTATTGATTCTTTGGAACATCATATTAAAACACGAGAAAGCGGCTTTGAAATCAAAATGCTGCCCACTTGGCGTCCAGACAAGGCAATGGCAGTGGAAGTTCCTGCCGATTTCCGCATATACGTAGAAAAATTGGCCGAAGCGAGCGATGTAGCTATTTCCAGTTTTGACGATATGGTTGTAGCCTTGCGTAAACGTCACGATTTCTTCGCAGAACAAGGTTGTAAACTGTCTGACCACGGAATTGAAGAATTCTATGCCGAAGATTATAGAGAAGCAGAGATTAAGGTTATATTTAATAAAGTATATGGCGGTGCCGAATTGACGAAAGAAGAAATTCTGAAATTCAAATCGGCCATGCTGGTTGTGTTTGGCGAAATGGATTGGGAGAAAGGTTGGACACAACAGTTTCATTATGGTGCTATTCGCAACAATAACAGTAAGATGTTCAAGCTATTAGGACCTGATACCGGTTTTGATTCCATTGGCGAATTTACTACAGCAAAAGCCATGGCAAAATTCCTCGACCGTTTAAACTCCAATGGTAAACTGACCAAAACTATTCTTTATAACTTGAATCCATGCGCTAATGAAGTAATTGCCACTATGCTGGGCAACTTTCAAGATGGGACGATTGCCGGTAAGATTCAATTCGGTTCCGGTTGGTGGTTCCTCGACCAAAAGGATGGTATGGAAAAGCAGATGAATGCCCTTTCTGTATTAGGCTTGTTAAGCCGATTTGTTGGTATGCTGACCGATTCCCGTTCCTTCCTCTCCTATCCGCGTCATGAATATTTCCGCCGTACATTGTGCAATCTTGTAGGCCGTGATGTGGAAAATGGTGAAATTCCTGTCTCCGAGATGGAACGCGTAAACCAGATGATTGAAGATATCAGCTATTATAATGCCAAGAATTTCTTCCAATTCTAACAGCACTAGTAAGCTATAAGTCATGCAGTTTAACTCATAACTTATAGCTTATCTAATATTTCTTTGATACTATCCAATTGTATAAAATTGGGATGTCGTATTTCCCCTTCATGTTGCTCGTATGCCCAAGTCACGTTGTATGGTACATGGGCAGCATACCCCCCAAGTTCCAATACCGGAAGTATGTCTGATTTTACAGAATTACCTATTATCAGGAGTTTTTCAGGCAGACAGCCCAATGTTTCAATCAGCCTCCGGTAATCATCGATTTTCTTGTCACTCATGATTTCGATATGATGGAAATATTCTTGCAGTCCGGAGGCTCCTATTTTCCTTTTCTGGTCGAACAAGTCCCCCTTAGTGGCCAACACCAATTTATACTTCCCATGAAGTGACGATATGGTCTCTTTCACGCCTCCCAGCAGTATGACCGGTTTCTGCAGTAGTTCTTGTCCCCATCCTATTACTTCCTCTATAAGATGTATACTTCCGTTTCCGTCTGTCACTTTGCAGATGGTTTCAGTCATACTGAGCATTATACTCTTCAGTCCGTAGCCATACATGTGCAGATTCTTCGTTTCTGTTTCGAGAAAACTTTGTGATATGGATGAAGCGGGCAGATACTGCCTTAAAAGGTTACAGAATTTGTGTTCGAACTCCTGAATATAAAGTTCGCTTTCCCACAGTGTATCATCAGCATCAAAAGCTATGAATTCAATTTTATCTTTCATGAATGGTCGTTTTTATAAAATTGTCCAAAGATACGGAGTATTCCATATAAATGAAAAGATAAATAGCGATAAATAGGAAGTTAATACTTTGTCTGCAGCTTTTTAGTAGATGACAAAAATTAAATATATGCTGTTAAACATTTAATTTTCAAGTGATTAAATCTGCAAAAGTCCCTGAAATTTAGTAATTTAAAGGAAAAGTTTGGCGACTTTTCTCCATGAAAACTACTAATTCCAAGGACTCAGTCAAAGTTAACCAAATCCTCCCGATTA
>NZ_JABXJH010000103.1:0-7138 GCF_013373675.1 Bacteroides sp. L10-4 | reverse complement strand
AACTGAGCAAATACAAACTTGTCTTGAAACATATGCGGTCATAGTAAAACTACCGCAAAGATAAAATTTCAAGTCCGTTCGCTCGAAAAATCCATGTAACTAACTATATTTCAATAATTTCAAAGAACTTTTTCAGATTTTAATGGGACAGTAGTGGGTTATTATCTTTTTCAAACTTGAATTACTTTTTTAATTTAGAGCGCTAATTTGATGAAACAATACATTTTGGCGTTGGTACTTGCAGTGGTAAGTGCCAGCGTAGCTTTTGCCGTAAATCCTATAAAGGAAGGCAATATGATTTCCGGCCATGTGATAGTGAAAGGTACGGAGGAAAATATACCGTATGCCACAGTTTTGATTATCGGCAGTGGGCAGGGAACGGTTTCCAATGAAGAAGGACAGTTTGAGTTCCGCAAGCTTCCGGTGGGAAAATACAAACTTCGTGTGTCGGCAGTAGGCTACAAGACCCAAGAGAAGGAGGTGACGGTGAGCAAGGACTTCACTGCGGTCATACATTTCCCGATGGAAGAGGAGAACTTCATGACCGATGAAGTGGTGGTATCCGCCAACCGAAACGAGGTGAGCCGCAAGGCAGCTCCGGTAGTCGTAAATGTGATGAGTACCAGACTGTTTGAGATGGTCAACTCCACCGACCTTGCCAAGACACTGAACTACCAGTCGGGCCTGCGTGTGGAAAACAATTGTCAGAACTGCGGCTTCCCCCAAGTTCGCATCAATGGTTTGGAAGGGCCATACTCGCAGATATTGATAAACAGCCGTCCCATCATCAGCGCATTGAGCGGTGTGTACGGACTGGAGCAAATCCCCGTGAATATGATTGAACGGGTGGAAGTGGTGCGTGGCGGAGGTTCTGCCCTGTTTGGAGCAAATGCCGTGGGAGGTACCATCAACATCATAACCAAAGACCCCATCAACAATTCCTTCCAGGTATCAAGCATGTTCTCCAATATGGACGGCAAGTCCTGGGAACAATATATGGGTGGCAATGTATCGTTGGTTGCCAAAGACAATTCTTACGGTATCGCCCTTTATGAGAGTTATCGCAATCGTAACCCATATGACCGCGACGGTGACGGCTTTTCCGAACTGGGCAAGCTGAATATGAATACCTTCGGTTTCCGCGCCTATTACCGTCCCACGCATTTCAGTCGTATCAATTTGGAGTACCATACCACTAACGAACTTCGTCGCGGAGGTAATAAATTTGATTTGCAGCCGCATGAAACGGACATTACTGAACAGACCAAGCATATCATCAATAGCGGAGGTATGAGCTACGATTTGTTCTGGAAAGAGTATAAGCATAAGATTTCAGCTTACACCTCCATCCAGCACACTGACCGCAACAGTTACTATGGTGCCCAAAAGGATATGAATGCCTACGGCAAGACGAAAGATTTGACCTGGGTTGCCGGTGGCATGTATGTGGGCAATATGGACAATTGCTTCTTTGCTCCTGCCACCTTCACGGGCGGACTGGAATATCAGAATAACTCCCTGCATGATGTCATGACCGGCTATCATCGTGACATGGAGCAGGATGTCCGCATTGCCAGCACTTTCGTGCAGAATGAGTGGAAAATGAATGCACTGACCATGCTGGTCGGCGCCCGCCTGGACAAGCATAACTTGATTGACAAGCTTATTTTTAGTCCCCGCGTCAACCTGCTCTACAAGCCGACAGATGATTTTCAGGCACGCTTGACTTACTCTACCGGTTTCCGTGCTCCGCAGGCGTATGATGAGGACTTGCATGTAACAGCAGTAGGCGGCGAGGGGGTTCAAATCAAATTGTCCGATAATCTGCGTGAAGAACGTTCCAACAGTTACAGTGGTTCGGTAGACTGGACTGCTCATCTGGGGCACTGGCAGGCAAACATCTTGGTGGAAGGTTTCTATACAGACCTGCGCCATGTCTTTGTGCTCGAGGATATTGGTAAGAACGAAGTAGGGGATGTAATCAAAGAGCGTCGCAACGGAAACGGCGCACGTGTATACGGTGCCAATCTGGATGCAAGGATTGCCCATGGCAAGGAGGCGCAGTTTCAGCTTGGATTTACAGCACAGCGAAGCCGTTATACTCATGAGGAAGCCTGGACGAAGGTGGACGGAGAAGACCTTACCACCAAACGCATGCCCCGTACGCCGGATTATTACGGGTACTTCACTTTCTCGTCTGCGCCAGTAAAGAATTTTGATTTTTCTCTTTCCGGTACCTATACGGGAAAGATGATTGTTCCGCACTACGCACCGGAAGATGCTCCTGAGGGTGCATTCTGTAATATTACCTCAGACAGCATGGAGCATACTCCCCAATTTCTGGACTTGAATGTGAAGTTGAACTATACTTTTGTGCTTCACGATCATATCAAGCTTCAGCTGAACACGGGCGTACAGAATATCTTCAATAGTTTCCAGAAAGACTTGGATAAAGGGGAATTTCGTGATGCGGGTTATTTCTACGGACCGACGCAGCCGAGAACTTTCTTTATTGGCTTCAAGATAATGAACTAAAAGTGTTCTGTTTTTCCCATTTAAGGATTTTTAGAGCTGATTTCCGCAAAATAGTCCTACATTTGTCGCCAAAGCACAAAAAACATGGATACTAAGAGGATACGGAATGTAGATATTTCCCAGATACATCATTTGTCGATGATTGATTTCATCGGCAATGATTTTGCTATTTTTGATGATATCAAGGACATGCCTTTGAGCTCTTATCCCACCCGTTTGAATGCTGCTTGCCTGACTGTCTGCTTGAAAGGGTGGTGTAAACTGGAACTAAACCTGCAGCAATGTGAAATGCGGGAGGGTATGTTAGGTGTTATTCTTCCCGATCAGATAGTTCTGCAACGGGAACGCTCTGAAGATTTTTCTGGGCTTTTCATTGCCGTTTCAAAGGACTTTATGGATATGGTGATACCTACCATGCAGCAACTTTTCCCCATGTTTTTCATGATTAAGGAGCGGCCTTTCGTTCAGATTACTCCCGAAGAATCCCAGTCATTCCAGGAGTATCACTCTTTTCTTTGGAGCAAGGTGAAGCTGAAAGACAATCCTTTCCGTAAGGAAATCACCCAAGGGTTGCTGTTGGCCCTTTTTTATGAGATATATAATATTTATCAAGGACATGTTTCTCAGGAACGTATTCCCAAGAGCAGAAAGGAAGATTTGTTCGAGCGCTTTATTCGTGCCGTTTCAGAGTCTTACAAGGAAGAGCGCAGTGTGTCTTACTATGCCGATAAGATGTTCCTCACCGCCAAGCACCTTTCTACCGTAGTGAAGGAAATCAGCGGAAAGACGGCAGGCGAATGGATTGACAGTCTCGTCGTTTTGGAAGCTAAAGCCTTGTTGAAGTCTTCCGAGTTGAGCATTCAGGAAATTGCAGACGAGCTGCACTTTGCCAACCAATCCTTCTTTGGTAAGTATTTTAAGCATCACACCGGCATGTCGCCTAAGGAATATCGTCGGCAATAGATTTAATGTGACGGAATAATGTTTACTTTTGCGGTAAAGATTTACCCCCCCCAAAAAAAAAAAATAAGTTGTCATGGAAAAAAGAGAAATTGATCTTGCTGTTTCCTGCTATGGAAAGGTGAAAGGAGTGAAGTATGACGTTGTCATCCTGCCGTGGGGAGCTACGGAGCCCCATAATCTGCATCTGCCTTATCTTACTGATTGTATTCTGCCGCATGACATTGCCGTAGATGCGGCTGCGCTGGCTTTGCTGAATTCCGGTGTACGCTGCATGGTGATGCCTCCCGTACCTTTCGGTGCACACAATCCGGGACAACACGAACTTCCGTTCTGCATTCATACGCGCTACTCCACCCAGCAGGCCATTCTGGAAGACATAGTTGCTTCTCTCTATCTACAAGGCATGCGCAAGCTGATTATTCTCAGCGGTCATGGCGGCAATAACTTCAAGGGAATGATTCGTGACCTGGCGTTTGTGTATCCCGATTTTCTGATTATCGCTGCCGACTGGTTTAGCATTGTTCCCCCAAAAGGCTACTTTGAGGCTGCTGTCGACGACCATGCCGGCGAATCTGAGACTTCCGTCATGATGCATTACCATCCCGAACTGGTGAACCTGGCTGAGGCCGGTGACGGAGAATCCAAACCGTTTGCCATTCCTTCCTTGAATGAAAAGGTTGGCTGGGCTCCCCGCCATTGGGATAATGTTACAGTGGACAGCGGGGTAGGGAATCCCCAAAAAGCTTCTGCCGATAAAGGAGAACGTTATATGAAGCCGGTGGTGGAGAAGTTGGCTAAGCTCTTTACGGAAGTCGGTCAGGGAAGTCTGTATTGATGTACTTGGTTTCTGGCTATATATAAAAATAGGCAATAACTATTGTGGATATTGCCTGTTTTTTTAAGTGCACCCTAAAAACGAATCTCTTTACTTTTATAAAAACTAATCTTTTTTTATTTTGAGTGCAAAATTAGAAGGTTTTTACGGGTTACGAATTGACATAAGTCAAAAATCTCCTTTGGATATTATTTTTTCAAACATGTCCAAAAGCCCTTCCTTTTCTGCCGGACTGGTTCTCTGTTTTCGCAGAACAGTTCTTCGTAGCTCTGTCCGTCATGTATCATGCGGTAGATGTCTCCTCTGTTGTGTGGGCCCTTCATTGGCAGTGATGATTTTTCTGATTTTATAGGACAATTCGGTTGATGCATCGGCAGTTTCCAGAGCAGCTTCGGGTGTTGTGGTATATTCCTATTGGCTGGTTACTTCTACTGTCGGTTTCACGTCTTCTATGGCGACATAGTCGCGGTTTTCCATACGCAACACTTTAGCTTTGCCGTTCACTTTGTTGTAGTCTCTGGCAACTATTGCATCTGCCTTGACATTAGCTTTTATTTTTGCGGCATAGTTATCGGCGATTTGTGAACCTTAGGGAAGGGTAATCATGTAATGGTTATCTTCTATCTTCACATCGCCTATTTCTTGTGCGGCATGAGTACTGATGGCTTCCTTGGTAGCTGCCATGGCGGCAGAATCAAAATAGCTTTCGCTGGTAGTAGTGTTAGGTGTGTTGGTGTCTTTTTCGGCTACGGCATCCGTGGAAGTAGTAGAAAGGATGGAAATTTATGCATAGTTCTCATAATCTGATTTTTATATTATAAATACATATGAAACAACCTTGACCATGAAATGATTGTATGGTAATCAATGTACGTTTAGGAGGAGAAAAGGTAAAATTTCTATATAAATTCAGATATGTATTCTCCGGGCAGACAGGAGGAGGGTTACAGCGTGCCTGAGCGTACCCGACTCAGTGTTTCGGGGGTCATCAGCAGATAGGATGCAATATGCGACAAGGGAGCTCGCTTGATGACCTCAGGCTGATGTTCCATGAGCTGGTTGTAGCGCTCGCGTGCAGTCTCAAACCGCCAGGAGTCAGCCTTTATCTGTGAGACAATTAGGGAATATTCCAGTATTTTCCGATAAAACATGTTTATTTCCCATGAAATTTCGGTGAGTGTTAACAACTTGTTGTATGGCAGCAGGTATACGACACTCGGCTCGAGTGCCTCAATCATGAGGTGGGTGGGTTCCTGCTTTAAGGTACTTTCTATGCAGATAATGATGCATCCTTCATAGGAAAAGTGTTCGGTGACGTCTTTACCGTTTTTATAATAGAATTGACGCAACATACCTTTTCCTACAAATACGATATTATGGCTTATCTGCCCTTCATTGAGTAATAATGCGCCCTTTTCTATTTCCTTGCGAATAAGAATTTCCTCTATCAACCTTCTTCCCTCGGGAGCCATGCCCGGATAGCGGGAGTTGATAGCGGCATCTACGGTTTCTTTCAATAGTGCATCCATAAAGCCATAATTTTTTGTTCTACAAGCAAGATGGGCAAGGTTCAACCTATCTTTGCTTTCAATTTGCAAAGATAGTGCAAACTGAATGCAGAACAAAATGAACGTGTCCATTTTTTATGCTGAGGTTCAGTCTTTCTTCGCTTTTAGGCAAAGATGGGACGGGCGCAGAAAAAAAGTACCAGGCTGACCGTGATACCTACCGCCAGGTTGACGAGGATGGATACGCCAACTACTTGCACTACTTTCTTGTGTAGTTTCGCACCAAGATACTGGGAACACAGAACAGACGTTCCGAGGTTGATGACCTCGAAAACAAGGAAAGTGAGCATGATAATCTGATTGACTACTCCTACGGCAGCAACACTGTTGTCTGAGTGGCGGCTCAGCATGATGGTGTCCACCGCACCGAGCATCATGATGAGGAGTGTTTCTATAAAGATGGGGGCGGTCAGTTTGGCAAGCCGCTTTTTCAGGCTTTCTTGTTGTATCATTGTCCGCGTATATGCACTATGCTTTAAAAATTGCGCAAAGATAAGGAAAGGTTGAAAAGAAGGGGGTGATATGTGTTATTTTTTTTCTTGTTTTTAAGGTTTGAGTGTTAACGTGTTATCTCAAATTGTATGAAAACGATAAAAAAATATGTAGGAAAGATTTGCACAATCCAAAAGTTTGCCCTACATTTGCATCGCATTTGAAAATAATGCTGGTTATAAAAAAAGGAAGTTTGGGTGAGTGGCTGAAACCACCAGTTTGCTAAACTGACGTACGGGTAACCGTACCGGGGGTTCGAATCCCCCAGCTTCCGCCAGATGCACTCTTAGCTCAGTTGGTAGAGCAACTGACTCTTAATCAGTGGGTCCAGGGTTCGAATCCCTGAGGGTGTACAAGGCAAATGCGAGGGTGGGTTCATCTAACGGTTAGGATACATGCCTCTCACGCATGGTATACGAGTTCGATTCTCGTACCCACTACAAAAATAAAAAAGCGGTTGACTGATGAGATAGTTAACCGCTTTTGTTTTCTGTTTTTTTCTGTTGTAATCCGAAATTAGGGATCAGTCCGAAAACCCTGTGGGTATGTTAAATCTACACTGTTAGTTTGCATAATCTAAAAATAAAGAATGGTATATCGGATCAGTCCGAAAACCCAGTGGGTATATTATGTTAATACGCGAAAGTGAATTATCTTTGCGGTTAAATTAAGCAATATCAATCCCATGAATTCTAATCGCCCCCTACATAAGTTACTACGAGTCGTCTTTCCCGAAGTTTTAATG
>NZ_JABXJH010000102.1:0-7274 GCF_013373675.1 Bacteroides sp. L10-4 | reverse complement strand
GGATTATGTCTCGACTGACAATCTGTTCTACGCTGTCAATCGAGGCCTGGCGGGGCTGGGCAAATCCCACTTTATCAACTTCTCCAAAAGAGCCTGATATGTTCATTTATTTTTCTGAATTACTTATAATATAAATAGTCTATCATATACCTTATTACCATTAATGGCTTGGTGAGGGACAGCGTTTAGCTGTTAGCTCGACCTTGTTATCAATATATTAAAACCACTTCCTATCTCTATCTTTCATCTCCTCTAAAGTAGGATATGGATGCGTATCTCTAAATGTATATTCATCTACAAAATCCTTTAATTCAACCATTCTAAAGCCACTGAAACCATTCCCATTGATTAAGTCGGCAACCGAATCTTTTGCAACCAATATATTTTTCATCCAAAAAATATCAGGATATGCCGTTTGTTCTTTAAGTTGGAAATCAAGATACAAGTATGAAGTTATAACTTTATTCATTCTCTTAATCCTGTTCGAGTTCTCCAAATCAATGAATAGGTTATATGCTAAATGCTTGAATCTTATAAAGTAATACTTTTTATCGCTTATATGAGCTAATTTTCTGGATAGCGGTGTTACTTCGCATATATCATATTCATCATAACACTTAAACTGTTTCAGAAACTCGAAAAGACAGGAAGATAATATAACCCCTTTGGAATGTGAATAATAATCGGTTTCCAGCCTTTTCACATTCGAGCATATCCAATAAAAGTGGGTAGGCAATTTATAATTGTCCGTTAAGGGGACAGGCTTTCCGGCTCTCATGGGTGAATAGTTAAACCAATCGTTGCTATAAACAGGATTGTTATAAGGATTTTTAGATTTTATTTCCTCTGTAAAAGTAGAGTCAATATATGGTGGTGCTATTGGCGTACCATGCCAAGGGGTTAATAGCATTCTGAATTTTACCATATCTTCTGTCATTGTATTCTCTTTTTATTGATAATGGTTAAGCGGGGAACGCTGTAAGCGTTATCACGCTTTGTTACCGATGATTTAACTTTCAAAGTCTTTTGAATTAACAAGTCCACGAATAAACTCCTCAAAACTTGCTGCAAGTGTAGTAATCTTATAATCGTTTTCTTCATCAATATGTACAACACTTGGTTCTCCAGTTAAACCGCACTTGCTGTAATCCAAAAATATCATATCGTGTCCGGCAGAAGGTGTGGTACAGATTGCTATGCCAATGTTTGGATAGCCCCATTCTTCAATCCAAAAACGACTTCCCATTTCTCCGCAGAGAGAATAAGGTTTATCTTTATCTATTCCCATAATTCCACTTATCGCAATATGGTTGTTTGCCCAAGAAGTCGGAGTTTGGGTTGGAAAGCATTTATTAATGGGTTCACCACCATTACATTGTTTTATCAGCGCAATATAAGATTGAGGTAATTTATATCCCAATTCACGTTCAATCTCTTCAACTTGTTTATCTGTAGGTATTGTACCTATATAATATTTTTGAGCGTATTCGTTATTAGCCCAAAAACTGGAAAAGTCGAAATCTTCAAAAGGAGTTTTATCCATGATTGTATATTTTAACTGTTTTATCGGTAATTTATTTATAACCGCACCTTATGGTGTCGTTCCTACATTCCTATAACTGCACCTCACAAATTATCCAGTGTATCAAGAGGATTAGGGATTTTTGCTTTATGGGCACTTGACACATGAAGATAAATGGTTGTGGTCTTGATGTCGTTATGTCCCAGCAATTCCTGTATCGTGTGCAGGTCTGTTCCCTGTTCCAGCAAGTGTGTGGCAAAGGAGTGGCGCAGCATGTGTACGTGTACCCGGTGTTTGATGCCTGCACGATGTGCGGCTTCTTTCAGCACTTTCACCAATGCACTTGCCGAATATTGCTCTCCGGGTGTTTCGCCCTCAAACAACCATTTTTGTGGACGATATTCCCGGAAGTAGTGCCGTAGTTCTTCCAGCAACTTGGGCGAAAGGAGCGAATAACGGCATTTCTTCCCCTTGCCCATGATGCGAACCGACATTGTTTCGCTGTTGATGTCCTGCGGGGTCAGGTTAAGCAATTCGCTTCTTCTAAGTCCGGCAGAGTAAACCAACGAAATCATGCAGTGATGCTTGATGTTGGAAATTTGTGCAAGGATGCGCTTAATTTCATTCTTGCTCAACACTTCGGGCAGGCTCTTGTACTCTTTGGCACGGGTGATACCGCCGTAGTATTGCCGTTTGCCGCCTTTCACCTGCTCGTAATAGAACTTGATAGCATTGATGCGCATATTCTGTTGCGACACCGAGATTTTCTTCTCGTTCACAAGATAGAGTATGTACTTGTTGATGTCCGGCACTTTCAGGCGGTCGATGTTCCGTCCCTTGTGATATTCCATGAAATCGCTGAAATAGGCACGGTATGTTTTGACGGTCGAAGGGCTGTAACGCTTTTGTTCCAGCAGTTCGAGATAGCCTTTTGGCAGTGTGTATTCCCTTTTGGGTTTGGGATGCCGCACGTAAACCCGGCTGTAATCAATATAGGCGTGGGGTGAATAGCGGTCGTAGAAATCGGGCAGGCTGAAAGCGGCTGACGCTATGTATGCAGAACCGTTGCCAGCCATTTTCATGCCCGTGTCTTGGGCGAGCAGTCGGGCGACAGCCTGACTGTTCGCATATTCTACCCGTATGTAGTCTGCACCGTCCCTTGTTTCTTTGTGTAGCACGATGCTTCCTCTTTGTTTCTGAACCTTATCCATGTCGCTGAATTTTGCTTCATGCTCCAAAGATAAAACAAAAACGCCACATTTTGAACATGCGTTCAAAAATAATGGAAGTTAAAAAAACAAAACTGTATCAGGCTTTAAGCAGCGAATAGATATAGCGAAAGTTTTCTGCCAGTTCGTCCACGTTCAAACCGTTCAGAAATGCTTGTTCGTATGACAGTCCTAAAAACATTTGTCGGAACATGGTAGCCGTTTTCTTCACGTCCGTGTCGCTCCTGATTTCCCCGCTGTCTTTTGCTTTCTGCACGACTTTCGCCCACAGGTCATGGTCGTGGCTGAACATCCTTTCGATTTTCTGCCTGATGCCCGGATAGTACATACGCACTTGTGACAGGAAATGAAAGTAGTAGAAGTTGGGGCTACAATCATGCGGGTCGCCATTGTCGCCAATCAGTTCAACAATCCTTTTCATGGAAGCGGCTACCCCCGCCACGTATTGCCCGATGAACTTCTCCAACGTATCGGCAGGAGCGGCAAACTTGTTTCCCGGTTCGTGCATTTTTAGCACGTATTTGTCTGCCACAGCCATGAATAAATCCAGCTTGTGCGGAAAATAATAAACGATGCCCGTTTTTGTCACTCCGCAGGCTTTGGCAAGCGTGATGATGCTTGCTTTCTCGTAGTTCATCCTGACAAATACTCCGAACGCTTTATCTATTACTTCTTCACGGTTAGTTATTATCATACACGTTTGTTTTTAATCGGTTACGAAGATACGGATTTTGTTTTAACCATTTGTACCCCAGTGCTTTTTTTTAGTGCAAGGTGCAAGTATATATTTATATATATAGCTTGCACCTTGCACTAACCCAAAAATATTTATTATCAGATATTTGCGAGTTTCAAAAGAATGCCGTATCTTTGAACCCGAAAGTTAGGCAGACAAACAGCGGTCAAAGTTGGACAGGCTTAACGGTTGAAAATCGTTACTGTTTCGTTACCTATTTGAAATTTTGAAAGCAAAGTAGCTGAAATATAAGCGGTTAGAGTTATAGGTTCAAAACCCTCTCTCTCCGCTGAAACCTAAGACATTAGGTGGTTAAATTAAGACAAGTCCCGTAAAATCAACGTTTTACGGGACTTTTTCTATTTATCCGGTGGACAACCGAAAGACATTCAAATGTCCACTTCAGACAAAGTTCCGTTACTAAATCGTTACTAAAAAATAGCCTATAAAAATAGTAGCGATTTTCGATGTAAGTACTTGATTTGTCGCTCATTGACGTTCAAATGTCTGCTTGTAACCCAATTGTTAATTATTCCTTTGCAGAGGGAAGTCATTACACCCACTGTAACGGAGATAAATTAAAAAAGGATATGAGTAAGAGTACATTTAAGATTCTATTCTATCTAAGAAAGAATCAGGTAAACAAAGACGGAACAGTTTGTATTATGATTCGTTTGTCACTTAACGGTGAAATCACACAGTTCAGTTCTAAACTGAGTGTAAAACCGGATGCCTGGGAGACAGTTTTGGGCAAGGCGAAAGGAAATACACAGAAAGCCTGCCAGTTGAATGAAACATTGGAGGACATCCGTGCTTCGCTGAAAAACCACTACCGGGATATTGAAGTGCATGAGTCATTCGTAACGGTAGAAAAAATACGCAATGCGTTTTTGGGAATAACGGCGAAACAAAGAACACTGCTGGAACTTTTCAAGAAACACAATGAGGATGCAAGAAAACTGGTCGGCATTAGCAAGACTCCTGCCACCCTCGCGAAGTATGGCCGCTGCTACCGGAGGCTGGAGGAATTTATGAAAGTGAAATACAATATTTCGGATATATCACTGAAAGAAATCGGCCATATGTTCATTACGGACTTCGAGAATTATCTGAGAACGGAAAGCAAATGCAATGAGAATACTACGGCAAAATTCATGCAGACGTTCAAGATGATTGTAATCATCGCCAAAAACGAGGATGTAAATTAAACTGTGTCAGCAAAGAATAAAGTATTAACTTTGCTAACACAGTTTTTTTATGAAAGAAGAATTTGATTTTGATAGTATCAAGAACAAGGCAATTGAACAGCTAAAAGCGGGTAAGCCCTTGTTAGGTAAAGACGGTGCTTTTGCCCCTTTATTGGAAAGTATCCTGAATGCAGCTCTGGAGGGTGAGATGGATGCACATCTTACAGAAGAAGAACGTCAGATGGGTAACCGTCGTAACGGAAAAATGCAGAAACAGGTCCAGACTTCATTGGGCGAGGTAACCGTATCTACTCCCCGTGACCGTAATTCAAGCTTTGATCCACAATTCATTAAGAAGCGTGAGACCATTCTTGCAGAAGGCGTTGCAGACCGTATAATCGGCCTTTATGCTCTTGGTAACAGCACACGTGAGATTAGTGACTGGATGGAAGAGAATCTTGGAAATCGTGTATCTGCCGACACAATCAGTGCTATTATTGACCGTGTACTTCCGGAAATAAAAGCATGGTAATCACGTATGCTTGATTCTGCCTATCCTATAGTCTGGATGGATGCCATCCATTACAAAGTAACGGATGAACGTGGCTGTGCTGTTACACGTGCGATATATAATGTGCTGGGTATTGACCGGGAAGGTCATAAGGAGCTGCTCGGAATGTATATATCCAGGAATGAGGGAGCCAACTTCTGGCTCAGTGTACTGACAGATCTCCAGGACCGTGGAGTTGAAGATATTCTTATTGCCTGTATAGACGGATTGAAAGGCTTTCCTGAAGCCATCTAAAGTGTTATCCCAATACGGCTGTACAGCTTTGTGTCGTACATCAGATTCGCAATTCCATCAAATATGTAGGCTCCAAAAATCAAAAGGAATTCCTGAAGGACTTAAAATGTGTCTATCAGGCTGTAAATAAAGAATCTGCAGAAAATGAACTTCTTAAGTTGGAAGAGAAATTTTGCACCGCAAGCAATAGAACAGAACTTTCCAATTATCAGCCGTTCATGGTTAATGGGATAATGATACAATACGTTGTTTTGCTCAAACAGACATGGGTCTGAAACAAAATCATTGTAAATGGTATAGTCGCCTATTTCGATAGACGGGTCTTTTACGACAGCATTCAAATAAACGGTTTGCGTGTCACCTTTACGGGGATATATCTTGTTCATCATAACTTTCAGTTCTTAGTATTGTTTATATTTAAGATAAATGACGGATTGTGTACCAAGCAGCATTACATATAAGTATTCCACTGCCCAATATGCCGCTAACGGAACATCACAAAAATCTAATCCCCATAAGCAGAACAGATAAGCAATAGTAGTTATCACCTGAAAAATGAATACCGTCCGTGTCGCTCCCGTTCCGGTTGTAGCATTCAGATAGACGTGACCGGGTAGTGCAAAGAAGTAATTCAATAGCATGACAAGAAAAGGCGGCCATGCAAGCTGTACGATAGCGGGATTTTCCGTATAAGCCCCTATAATGTGCTGGTGAAAGAACAACGCAAAAGCAATCAGTGGAATGCCTGTCGCATATCCTAAACGGATAATCTTATGGCAAAGCGGAAAAACTTGTTTCTTTTCACCTGCTCCAATCAGGTTACTCACCAAAGAACCGGTGACACCTGCCAATGCATTGACGATAACGGAAAACAGTGCGGAAACACTTCTTACAATGTTCGATACAGCCAACTCCGTTTCTCCCAAACGTTCGATAGCCACGAAGAACAGAAACCAAATGGCTACACTTGTAAAGAACTGGAGCATACTCCATACCGAGATAGAAAATACCTCTTTCAATACTGTTATATCAATACGCCAGTATAAGCCATACGCTTTTTTATCAATGTGCCGAAACATATATGCAGCCAATACAGCCAGCGAACACATTTCGGCAGATGAAGAAGCGATAGCCGCTCCCGATATACCCATATCGAAGCCGAATATCAGGAGCCAGTTCAGCGGAATGTTCACCAGTACGGCTGTGAAAGCCGCCATGTTCAGGGATTTTGTCTGTGTAATGCCTACCAAAAACGAGCGTAAGGCAAGGAACGGGAAAGAGAACAACAATCCCCAAATACGCCAATCCAAATAGCGGATAACCGCATTATAGACATCATCCGAAATTATCAGATGTTTCAACAGAACGGGAGAAAATATCTTGGATAGCAGACAGAGGAGTACCGCCAGTATCAGCAAGAAAAACAATCCCTGAAAGAACGTTTTTCCCGTTTCTGCATACCGCTGTTCTCCGTTTCGGCGGGCAATTACCACTTGCAACCCCAAACTGAACCCGAAGCCGAGCATATAAATTGCCAAGAACCATATTCCGGCAAGGGCAGATGCGCCCAGTTCCACATCACCCACATGCCCTAAAAACAAAGCATCGGTAATATTTATCAGTTGTTCGATAAGGATGCTCATCATTACAGGAAAAGCGATGAGCCAGATTTTCTTATAGGTATAATTCTTTAGTAGATGACAAAAATTAAATATATGCTGTTAAACATTTAATTTTCAAGTGATTAAATCTGCAAAAGTCCCTGAAATTTAGTAATTTAAAGGAAAAGTTTGGC
>NZ_JABXJH010000101.1:0-7447 GCF_013373675.1 Bacteroides sp. L10-4 | reverse complement strand
TAATCGGGAGGATTTGGTTAACTTTGACTGAGTCCTTGGAATTAGTAGTTTTCATGGAGAAAAGTCGCCAAACTTTTCCTTTAAATTACTAAATTTCAGGGACTTTTGCAGATTTAATCACTTGAAAATTAAATGTTTAACAGCATATATTTAATTTTTGTCATCTACTAAAAAATCTTTGTTTTAAGCATTGTATAAGTACAAATCCAAATATTTTAATATTTATTTAGTGTTTTTTAGCTTAATAGATTTAGATATTGCTAAATTTATTTATATGTTTGCAAACAAATCCAAATAATAGAGCTTATGAAAAGAAATTATTGCTTATCATTAGTGTTGCTTGCACTATTTGGGATGGCTGCACCTTATTCGGTAAATGCAGCCGAGAATGTGCCAAGTTCCCAGAGTACTCAGCAAGCAAAAAAAATCACAGGTAAAGTTGTAGATGCAGCAGGCGAGCCGATTATCGGCGCCAGCGTATTAGTGAAAGGTTCCGGTACGGGTGCCGTGACGGACATTGACGGAAGATTTTCTGTAGAAGCACCGGTGGGTAGCACACTGGAGGTGTCTTTTATCGGGTACAAAAGTGTTACAATAAAAGTGACGAATGCCACCGCTTATAATGTAACGTTGCAGGATGATTCTCAGGCGCTGGACGAAGTGGTGGTGACGGCTATGGGTATCAAGAAAGAGCGCAAGGCTTTGGGGTATTCAATGGAAGATGTGAAATCGGATGAATTGATGAAGGTGAAAACTGCCAACCCGATTTCCTCCCTTTCGGGTAAGGTGGCCGGTGTGAATATCACTCAGTCCTCGGGTGCTGCGGGTGCAGGTGCACAGATTATTCTCAGAGGAGGTACATCAGGTTCTGAAGGGAAGGATAACCAGCCGCTTTTTGTTGTGGACGGTTTGATTTATGATAATTCATCATCAGTGATAGGTAATTCTGCTTTTGACGGTTCTACGCGTTCGGCTTCTACTACTTCCAATCGTTTGATGGATATTAACCCGGAAGATATTGAAAGCATGTCTGTTCTAAAAGGACCTGCAGCTGCGGCTCTTTATGGTTCGCGTGCTGCCAATGGCGTCATTCTGATTACGACGAAGCAAGGTAAGGAAGGAATGGTAGAAGTGAATATAAATTCCAAGTTTACCAGTTCTTGGGTAAAGGATTTGCCGAAGGTTCAAACGGAATATGCCAGAGGATTTATGGAAGACCTCTATGGAGCAAATAAGGAATATACAGGTACTTCGTTCAATGATTTTGCTTATACTTCCTGGGGTGAAAGAACTAATGCGAAGACGTATGACAATATAGGTGATTTCTTTCAGACTGGCAATGTTTTCGATGAGAGTGCCAGCGTGTCAGGAGGTAGCAAGAATAGTAAGTTCTATTTGTCCGGTTCGTTTTATGACCAGGCAGGTGTCGTACCTGAAACCGGTTATCGGAAGTATGCTTTCCGTTTCAACGGAGAGCAGAAAGTAGGCATATTTACATTTAATGCAAGTGCTGCTTATTCTGATGCCCATACCGATAGAACCTTGACCGGAGCCGGTTTGTATGGCTCTTCCGGTAATGGGGCTTTGTACGGGGTTTACAACTGGTCTCCATTTGACGATATGACCCGTTATTTGAATGAAGACGGTTCGCGTTATCGTATGTTCGGTGACCGTCTTGATCCATGGGAGGAACGTGACAATCCCTATTGGATTGTGAATAAAAACCGTATTTTTGATGATACGGACCGCTTTACCGGTATGGTTAGCTTAAAGGCTGATATTACTAAATGGTGGTTCTTGTCCTATAAAATAGGATTGGACCAATATACGCAAACAGCTTCCAACAGATTGGCAGCCAATGGTGTGCTCAAACAAGTTTGGCAGAATGGAATGATGAGTGATAATACAATGCGCTTCCGCTATATGTCTCATGATTTTATGTCGAATATATCGAAGAGGTTTGGAGATTTTGACTTGAACTTGTTGTTGGGGGCTACTATTGACGAGACTAAGACAGACCGCGTGTCTATGATGGCATACAACTTTACGGTGCCCGATTTCTTCTCTTATGCCAATGCGAAAGATACAGAAAAACGTTTTTCTCACGGAGCCTCCAAGAAAAGGCTTGTCGGCTTGTTTGGAGAGTTTCGCGCTTCTTGGAACAATATGTTGTATCTGACTGTTTCCGGACGTAACGACTGGACTTCTACGCTGCCTATAGAGAATCGCTCTTATTTTTATCCGTCCGTCAGTGGGTCATTTGTATTTACAGAGATGTTGCACAAGTTAGGTTGGATGTCTGACAGCGTGCTTAATTTTGGTAAGATTCGTGCTTCTTGGGCGAAAGTGGGTAAGGATACGGGGGCATATGAGACGGCTACTGCACTTTGGCCTGTTGGAGCTTTCTTGAATGGTCTGGTTGGTGCCGGTAATACTTGGACGCGTGGTAATCCGTACTTGAAGCCGGAAATGACTAAATCAACAGAAATCGGCTTGGAATTGAGTTTCTTCAAGAATCGTTTGCACATAGATTATGCTTATTATACCAATGATTCTTATAATCAGATTCTTTCTCCGCGTGGTCCTCAATCCACTGGTTACATATTCTGTTCCATCAATGCCGGTAATGTATATAACAAAGGTATGGAACTGAGCATTTCAGGTATCCCTGTGCAGACCAAAGACTTGACTTGGGAAGTTGGGTTCAATATGGCCGGTAACCGAGGTACTTTGGATGGACTTCCTGATGGCATGGACGTAATGTATGTTACGGATGTTCAGTATGCCGGTGCACAGGCTGCTTCTTTCAATGGCGGTGATTTTATGGCTATTGCCGGTACAGAATGGAAGAGAAATGAAGACGGAAAACTTATTTTGGATAAGAACGGAATGCCTACTTTTGATTCTGCACTTTCTGCTGTAGGTAATCGTGAAGCAACATTTACGGGTGGGCTGAATAACACATTGACCTGGAAAGGATTTACTTTCAATATGTTGTGGGAGTTCCGCGTAGGTGGTGATGTTATCAACGGCACTCGTTATGCGATGGATAATTCAGGTGTGAGCCGTTTTTCCGGTGATGTGCGCAATCGTCCTTTGACTGTGGAAGGTGTGGATGCGAATGGCAATGCCGTAAGCCATACTTGGGAAGCGGATAAGACTTATGTCTTTAATGAAGTGGAAAAGAGTGGCTATAATATCATAAAGGATTATTATCAGAACTATTATCCAAAGAATACACGGAACTATATTACTGAAGTCAATTCATTGAGACTTCGTTCTGTTTCTCTCTCTTATGATTTCCCGAAAAAGTGGTTGCAAAGAGTGGGATTTGTAAAGCGGGCCTCTGTATCTGTTGCTGCCACCAACCTGCTGCTGTTCACTAATTATGACGGTGATCCTGAAGTGGCTGCTGCCGGTGCCGGTGTGGGAGGCTCCTCTTCTGTCGGTTTTGACTATTGTGGTGTTCCTGCTACGTCGGGTATGTCCTTTGGGTTGAACTTGACATTCTAAACATATTTCGGAATACTAAAAAGAAAATTGTATGAAAGATATAAGAACATTTTTATTGGGTGGGGTAAGTTTGTTGACGCTTGCGTTTACCTCATGTAGTGACTGGTTGGATTGCAACGTCGATCCGGAAAATCCGTCATCGGAGAGTGCTACCTTTCAAACCCGTTTGCCGCATATCGAGTTCTATACGAACAGTGCCAACCAATTTGGGGCTTGGCGTTCGTCCATGTCTATGGGCGACTGGACCAGATATTACAATGGGGGAACTTATTGGAATATGTCTTGTTGGGCACCTAATTGGAAATATAAAGATGGACCTTCTACCACTCCTTACCAATGGTGGTTTGTAGGAGCCGGATGCAACATTGAGGATATGTATAAGAAGGCTATGGCAGCAGGTGCCTGGCATTATGTGGGTGTGGCAAAGGTGATTCGTGCTTACGGCTTTATGCTGATGACGGATATTTACGGTGAAATGCCCTATACCTATGCTTTGGGAGAGGATGAAACTCCTGCCTATGACAATGGAAAGACCATCTATCTGGGATGCCTGAGCGAGTTGGATGAGGGCATCGAACATCTGCAAAAGACACAAGAACCGTCACTCCCTTCACTGGCAGAGGGTGATTTCTGGAATAGCGGCGATGTGAATAAATGGTTAAAACTTGCCTATCTGCTGAAAGCTCGCTATTGCAATAAATTATCAAAGAAAGCTGCCGGAAGTTATAAAGAAGGTAAGTATGATGCGGATGAGATATTGGCTTGTTTGGCAAAGGCTCAACAGAGTAATGCAGACAATACCATTATCAACCATACAGATGACAACGGCCCTAAACACGATGATTTAGGTTGGAATGAACCGGTAGATTATTCTCCGCTCTTTTCGGTATGCGGCATGAATGGTGGCTATATGGTGACTAAAATGCTTTACGACAACCTGACAAACTTTGCCGGTTTGGGAGTGGAAGATCCGCGTGCGGACAAGATAATCCCTTGGGCATGGTCTCAGAAATCTGCGAATTCACCGGCAGGGATTAAGTTTAAGGATGGATGGAGACGTTCATTGGGCGTGGATATGGTTTCCGGTGACTCTCCAAACTTGGTGGGTGGACCGTTGAGAGCAGGATTTAGCAAGGCAAAAGGTGGCTGGTGGATTGATTCTGATTCTGAAACGCGCAAAGGAGATACAGTTTATGTGGAAGGTACCAGCTGGTGCAAGGGCTATCAGGGTAAGCAGGATTTGCTGTATAGGCGAGATGGTACAGACGCTTCCAAAGAATCAGGTTCGTTCTATACACGTGTTTCTTCGCCTACTTATGTGGGAACGTATGCAGAAGCTTGTTTCATTAAGGCCGAAGTCTTATTTAAACAAGGGGATAAAAATGGTGCGTTTACAGCTTATAAAGAAGGGGTAAAGGCAAGTATAGAGTGCATGAATGAGAAGCTGAATGTTTGGTGTACGGAAGATGCTTCATTGAAGTCTTGTCCGTCGTTTACTCCAATGGAGCAAGCAGACATTGATAAATTCTTGGCAAGTGGCATCGGTACTTCCGCAGATTTGAGTTTAGGTAAGATTATGACCCAGAAGCGTATTGCGTTGCACTTCTCCATGGAAATCTGGAATGATATGCGACGCTATGATTTTGACCCGGAAATCTTTTTTGGTTGGGGAATACCGGCCTACCACGACATTAATGAGGATGGACTGAAACATATTCCTGCCGGTAAGCATTACCGCAGATGGATGCAGTGCTCTCATGAGTTTAATTACAATGCCGCTAACTTGAAGGCTATCGGTTCGGAAGTGCCGGGAGCAGATACATCGTCTGATATGTGGAATACGGAAGATGATGCGTTTACCATTAATGTTTGGTGGGACTCTACTCAAGAATAAACAAGAATGTTTAATTTTATACATGTGAATTTATGAAGGCTGTATTGATTTCTGTATTGTTGGCGATATTGCCGATAGTAGGGCAAGTGAATAGTGAAGTGTCTATACGAGGGAAAATAGATATTCGTCCGGGTGAAACAACTCACTTGGGAGCATATCCCGATAACCCTTCTTATACTTATGTCTGGGATTTTGAACAGAATAATGTAGAAGCGAATTTTAGCTATTCTACCTCTGGTAATTCAATAACTATAACCCATCTGAATAAAACACAGTCTTCGCTTTTGGGTGTTTATTGTACAGTCTATGATGAGTCTGGTTATAATATTGGTACTGGATATACAGAAATTGTAGTACAATTTTGATATATTGAAGACTCTAAAAGGTCTTCATTCATAGATGATGATTGGAACAGCCGGTTCGTGAGAATCGGCTGTTTTTCGGTACGCCCAGCATGTGCGTGCGCTATAGGGTGTAAGTCCCGAACGAGCCCTGATAGTGGGAATCGTTAGCCCAAGGCAAGGGTGTCCTTCGCGAGGAGGGATCTGAAGGAAGCTTGCGGCAAACTCTCGGCTCTACGAACAGAAACTGATTATAAGGCTATATTTGGAGGACAAGTTTGCCAAACAAAACAAAGTCCTATAACTATCCGAATCCCGATATAGTAGAATCAGAGGGCATATGAGATGAAAGCGTACGTTCTTATCTGGGGAGGTCTCACGGACAGGTGCAACCCAACTGTATCTGGTTGAAACAAGATTTGTCGTGAGAAGTCAGCAGAAGCCATAGTACCTGTCACTCACCATAATGGGGAAGGGCTGAACCTTAATTACGTAAGATACCTGAATGTTACCTTATGAGGGGAAGAAAGCAGAACATAGAAACTCTATCCGACCAATCGGCGCAGAGGGTGGAACCTGAAGTCATGATTGGTATGCAGACTTTCATGGGGATAACTGAAAATCATCTTACAGCCATTAAACAGGAAAAAGGAGAGTTATTGGAATATATTCTTTCCCCTTCTAATTTAAACCTTGCTTATAAACAGGTAAAGAGTAACAAGGGTAGTGGCGGCATTGACCGTATGGAAGTGGATGAGTTGCTTCCTTATCTTCGTTGCTACAAGGATAAACTAATAACTTCCATTTATGATGGTAAATACCATCCGAACCCCGTGCGTCGTGTGGAGATTCCCAAATCGAATGGGAAGACACGTAACTTGGGTATTCCCACGGTGGTTGACCGTTTGATTCAGCAAGCCATCTCACAAGTGCTTCAACCTCTTTATGAACCTCAATTTTCACCAACCAGCTATGGTTTCCGCCCTCATCGTAGTGCTCATGATGCGTTATTAAAATGTGGCGAATATATCTCTGCCGGTTATGTGTTCACGGTCGATATGGATTTGGAGAAATTCTTTGATACAGTCTGCCATAGTAAGTTGATAGAAATCCTGTCACGTACCATCAAAGACGGTCGTGTCATTTCTCTGATTCATAAATATCTGAACTCCGGTGTACTTATAGGAGGCAAGAAAGAGGACAGTTCAGCCGGGGTTCCTCAGGGTAGTCCATTGAGTCCCTTGTCAAGCAATATAATGCTTAATGAGTTGGACAAGGAACTGGAGAAACGTGGGCATTTGTTCGTTCGGTATGCTGATGCCCTGGTCATCTTTTGTAAAAGCCGTCGTTCCGCCCAGCGTACATTGGATAATCTGCTTCCCTTTATTGAAACGAAACTTTTTCTAAAGGTGAATAAGGAGAAGACTCATGTCGCTTATATGCGTGACATCAAATTCCTTTCCTATGCCTTTGGTCGTAGTAATGTCAAATGCCAATTCTACATCCATGTCGATAGTGTCAAGAAGATGAAGAGTAAGATACGTGAACTCACCAGCCGTAATAACGGCTGGAGCTACGAATACCGTAAACAACGTTTGACTTGGTATATCCGTGGTTGGCTCAACTATTTTAAGTTGGCAGGTCTCAAAAGTAGGATAAAGGAATGGGACGGTTGGCTCCGTCATCGCATACGGATGTG
>NZ_JABXJH010000100.1:0-7490 GCF_013373675.1 Bacteroides sp. L10-4 | reverse complement strand
AGATACAAAGATAGCGATTTTATCTGACATTCACAAATAGAATCACTGTTATTTTGATGATAATCAGAGGATTATTCTAAAATTGTTGCTGACCAACCTGATTGTATTCGATTCGCTGAATAGTTACGGCTTCTATCCTAAGCGTTACTCATCTGCAATCGTATGTATAAGAATCGCCTGATATGGGATTAAGTGCAACGAAATTCTCACAAGTCATTATCATATTGCCTTCCTTGCTATTTGCCTTGAAAGAATGCTTAGGGGTATCTTCTGTACTGGTGGAATCCAAAAACTTGACATTGTTAGGTGTGAGGATTTCATATGACCATTTCATAGGGTTCGCCAGGTAGAACATCATCCTTGTTGCAAGCCATTAAGAGCAGGAAATCGCCATAACAGGCATGAACAGTTTTCTGATATTATATCAATTCATGTTAAATAGGCATATTTTAAATCGTTCCATCATGAGGGAAAAATCGTTCCACCATGGTGGAACGATTTTTTCGCCACGGTGGAACAATATTTCCGTCATGGAGGAACGATTTTTCTTTCGTATCTTTTTTGCTTAATAAAAGCTTGTGCGATATTGAGACAAAAGAAAGTGCTTCAAAATGAATCTTGGCTATCATTCTGACACACTTTCTTTTGTTATTAAAAGAGCCTCCTTGTTCTTGCTGAGGCGGGGATAGTTTGATTACTGTTTCTCCTTGTGTATAATTTTGCCTTGACTATCTCCGAAAAGGTTGTCTCCCAGCGTGGTTACCTTATTTCCCGTGGCAAGTACATAGCGCAGGTTGTCGCATCCCATAAATGCTCCGTACTCAATGGCAGTTACACCGGCAGGAAGCACCAGCGTGCCGCACAAACGGCCGCAGCCACTGAATGCGCGCTGTCCGATGTTTTTAAGTCCTTGCGGGAGCTGCACGTTCAGCAAATACTTCTTTTGGGTGAAAGTATAGTCGGGGATTGCAGTGGCATTACTGTTGGCCATGTCGATGGAGACCAGATTGGGCATATAGTCGCGTATCAGCGTGAAGTCGGCTTCGTCCATTTTGCCTTCAACGGTCAGGAAGTTGACATCTTTGGGTTGTAATCCCGCTCTTAGCAGTTCGCTGGCAAGGCTGCCCGTTTTGCCTATCTGTACATTTACTGTCAGAGGCTCCCCTTCGATGAAGGCAAAGGTTTCCCAATTCTTTTTGGTGCGGTAGGAGTCGCTGCATCCCAGCGGTACGAATATGGCAGTGACACTGTCTACCAATGCCTCGGACAACAGATTAGGAGCTGTTTTTTTCCGTATCTGACATATCTTGAGGTTTTTGCATCCCTTGAAGGCGGCATCCTCGATGTTCTTGGTCTTGTCTGAAAGGATGATTCTGGTCAGCGTCTCCTTGCCGGTGTAAGTGCTGTCATCCGCTTGCTTGCAGAAGGCGTATGCCGGGATGCAATTGGCAGGATATATATAAAAACGGTTTGGATAAGTTCCGTTCTTGCCTGCATACATGCTGATGGAGGCATTTGAAATGTCCAGTAGTTGCAGGTTCTTGAATTCATCCCGCAGATGCCTGAAGTCTATGGCATTCAGCTTGCCCTGCAAGGTCAGTTGGGTAATTTCATCGGCTTCCGCTTCTGTCATCAGTTCCACCAAGGTACCGGGTTTGGCTACGTAGTATCTCTTGGATTTTTGTGCCGAGGCATTCAGCATTAACGCCAGCCCGGCAACGGCTAAAAGAATTTTTTTTAGTTTCATGTTTGTCGATTCCAGATTGATTTTTCAAATATAAGGAGAAACTGGCAGGAATACATGAAGTTTTTTCTTTTTATTATTATTTTTGTCGGATATTAATCAATATGAGATACCAATGAAGACAGAAGAATCAGTGAAGGAAGAGCGTGTTGCTGCGGGTAAGGCAAAGCGTATTCGGCTGACATTTGTTGATATAGTGCTGTTTGTTGTGCTTTTTATGATTCTTCTGTTTTTGTTTGCCATGCCTTTTGCCATTGCTTTTCCGGAGTTGAAGACACTGGCTGGCGGGGCGAGCTTCTATTTGATGATGTTGAATGAAGTCTTGATGTTGGCCAGTGGGCTTGTTTCTGCTTGTATTGTGCTGGGTTTCAGGAAACTTCCTTTTTCGAACTTGGGCTTGTCTTTGAAGGGGTGGGGCAGAAGCTTGCTGAACGGAGCTTTGTTTGTCGTGTTCTTGTATGCAGTTGGTTTTGGCTTGTCTTTATTGTTGGGGGCTGTGGATGTGGCAGGGGTCTTTTTTTCTCCCATTTCGTTGTTGGCAAGTCTTTTGCTTTATTTTTTAGTGGCAGTTACGGAAGAGGTTATCGGACGCGGTTTTATTTTGGGGCGTATGCTGGATGGAGGTGTCGATAAGTTTGTGGCATTGTTCATCTCAGCAGTGTTATTTTCGTTGATGCACCTTTTCAATCCCGGTTTTACCTTTGTCCCGTTTCTGAATATTGTGCTGGCAGGTTGTTTTCTGGGGGCTTCCTATATATATACGCGCAACCTCTGTTTCCCCATTGCTTTGCATTGGTTCTGGAACTGGATTCAAGGCTCTGTTCTGGGATATAAAGTCAGTGGAAATGAATTCAGCAATGAGAATCTGCTGATTCTTCACTTTCCGGAAGAAAATCTGATAAATGGAGGAACCTTCGGGTTCGAAGGCTCCATTCTGTGTTCACTGCTTTTAGTGCTTGGTACGGTAATCATCATAAGACATTATTATAAGGAATCAGGGATTAAGGATTAATACAGCAACTATTAATCCCTAATCCTTAAATCTCTATCCCTGTTCCATTCCTTTCATTGTCAGCTGTATGCGTTTCCGGTCTATGTCTATGCCGATTACCTTTACGCGTACATGCTGGTGAATGGACACCACTTCATTGGGGTCTGATATGAATCTGTCGGCGAGTTGGGAGAGGTGTACCAGGCCGTTTTCCTTGATGCCTATGTCGACAAATGCGCCGAAGTTTGTAATGTTTCCTACGATACCGGGCAGTTCCATGCCTTCACGCAGGTCGTTGATGGTGCGTACGTTCTTGTCAAATTCAAATATCTTTATCGGTCCGCGCGGGTCACGTCCGGGTTTGTCCAGTTCTAGCAGAATGTCTTTCAGAGTCGGCATACCCACGGTAGGGGAGAGGTAGCGTTCCGGATTAATCTTCAGACGCAGTTCCTTGCTGGCTATCAGTTCGGCTACGCTGCATTCCAAATCCTTCGCCATCTGTTCTACGATGCAGTAGCTTTCCGGATGCACGGCGGTGTTGTCCAGAGGATTCTTTGCTTGTGGAATACGCAGGAAGCCGGCACATTGCTCAAAGGCCTTGGCACCCATGCGCGGCACTTTCATCAATTCCTTGCGGGAAGTGAAAGCACCGTTGGCAGTGCGATAATTCACAATGTTTTGTGCCAGTTGAGGACCCAATCCGGAGATGTAGGTCAGCAGATGGCTGCTTGCGGTGTTTAGATTGACACCTACCTGGTTTACACAGTTCTCTACGGTCTGGTCCAGTGATTTTTTCAGCTTTGTCTGGTCCACATCATGCTGGTATTGCCCCACACCAATAGATTTCGGGTCAATCTTTACCAACTCTGCCAGCGGATCCATCAAGCGCCTGCCTATGGACACGGCACCACGCACGGTGACATCGTATTCGGGAAACTCGTCCCGTGCAATTTTAGAGGCTGAATAGATGGAAGCCCCCTGCTCGCTGACGATGAATATCTGCACATCACGATTGAAGCGCTGATGTTTCAGGAACTCCTCCGTCTCACGGCTGGCAGTTCCGTTACCGATGGCAACTGCATCTATCTTATAAGATTCGAGCATCATTTGCAATTTGGTGAATGCTTCCTTCTGCTTGCTGACCGGAGGGTGGGGATAGATATTCTCATTGTGGAGCAGATTTCCTTGTGCATCGAGACACACAACTTTACATCCCGTACGGAATCCCGGGTCTATGCCCATCACACGCTTCTGCCCTAATGGCGAGGCCAGCAGTAATTGACGGAGATTTTCCGCAAACACTTTGATGGCTTCCTCGTCGGCACGTTCCTTGCTTTGCGTGGCGAATTCCGTTTCTATGGAAGGCTTCAATAGGCGTTTGTAGGCGTCTTGGACGGCTTCTGCCACTTGTTGTCCGCAGGAATTATTGCTTCGCACGAATTGGCGTTCCAGCCGTTCTACGCATTCCTCATCGTCCGGGCTGATACTGACTTTCAACAGACCTTCCGCTTCAGCGCGCCGGATGGCGAGCAGACGGTGGGAACTGCATCGTCGCAAGGATTCGGAGCAGTCGAAGTAGTCGCGGTATTTGGCTGCTTCCTCTTCTTTGCCTTTCACTACCTTGGCGGTCAGTGTGCCTTGGCGGGCAAAGGAGTTCCGGACGCTGTTTCTGGCCCGCTCGTCTTCACTCACATGCTCGGCTATGATGTCCCGTGCGCCCTTCAAGGCATCCTCTATATTCTTTACGTCCCCTTTCACATAACCGGCGGCACGTTCCTCTGGATGAGGCTCACGCTGCAACATCAGCAGGGTGGCGAGTGGTTCCAGCCCCTTTTGGCGGGCCGCCTCGGCACGTGTTTTTCGTTTGGGCTTGTAGGGGAGGTAGATGTCCTCCAGTATGTTATTGTCCCAAGTCTCCTCAATGCGCTTCCGGAGTTCAGGAGTCAGTTTGCCTTGTTCTTGAATGGTGCTGAGAATGGTTTCCTTGCGCTTGGCAGTTTCGCTCAGTTTCTCATATTGTGTCTGGATAGCCTCAATCTGCACTTCGTTCAGTCCTCCCGTTGCTTCCTTGCGGTAACGGCTGATGAAAGGAATTGTCGCTCCGTCTTCCAGCAGGCCGAGGGTCGGGCTTATTTGTCTTTCTGATATGCCGAGAGCGGCAGATATCATTCGATGAAAATCTTGTATCATTTTGTATCTCATTTTGTAATAGGTGCCAAAAGTACAAAAAACAATTGTTGTTTTTTCTCCAGGTTTCAACTTTTCAGTATATTTGTCACAATTATGGAGTAATTTGTTGCCGGGCGATACCGTTTGGATTTGTCTATTTGTAAGCTGACCGTTGAAGTAGTAGCTTGGTGAGAAAGTACTGATATATGAAATAAGGAAATATAATGAAAAGATTTAGTTGTTTTTTTATCTGGATTTTTGTCCTGACAAGTATACTTCCTGCGCAGGAAAGAGAGGTGAAGCTGAAAGTCGTACAGACCAGTGATGTACATGGAAACTATTATCCTTACGATTTTATACACCGTCGGGAGGCAGCCGGCAGCCTGGCGCGCGTGCATGCTTTGGTGCAAAAGGAACGTGAGGCTTATGGCGAAAACCTGATTCTGTTGGACAATGGCGATATTCTGCAGGGACAACCCACAGCCTACTATTATAATTACATAGATACTGTTGCCTCCCATCTGACAGCGGAGATGATGAATTTCATGAGGTATGATGCCGGTAATATGGGTAACCATGATGTAGAGACCGGCCGTGCCGTTTTCGACCGTTGGGTAGGTGACTGCCGTTTCCCGATATTGGGTGCCAATATTGTGGATGCTGTTACTGGAGAAGCCTATTTCAAGCCCTATGAGGTGCTGGAACGTGAAGGAGTGAAAATTGTTGTCCTCGGCATGATAACTCCTGCCATCCCCGTATGGCTTTCAGAGAATCTGTGGAAGGGGTTGCGTTTTGACGATATGGAAGAGACCGCCCGCCGATGGATGAAGATTATCCGTGAACAGGAAAAGCCGGATTTGGTTATCGGTATGTTCCATGCCGGCCAGGATGCTCGGCTGATGGGAGGCAAGTATCGCGAAAACACTTCGGTGGAAGTGGCTTGTAATGTGCCAGGATTCGATATTGTCTTGATGGGCCACGACCATGCGCGCGAATGCAAGAGGATATGCAATATAGCTGGTGACTCGGTACTGGTGATGGATCCTGCCAGCAACGGTCTCGTTGTGAGTAATGTGGATATAACCTTGAAATTGCATGACGGCAAGGTTATTGGCAAGAAGATAGACGGCATATTGTCTGATACAAAAGACTACGGCGTCAGCAAAGAGTTCATGCAGCGCTTTGCCCCCGAATATGAAGCTGTACGGAATTTTGTTTCCAAGAAGATAGGTTCTTTTACCGAGACCATCTCCACACGTCCTGCCTATTTCGGCTCTTCCGCTTTTATAGACCTTATCCATGAATTGCAGTTGGCAATCAGTGGGGCGGATATTTCTTTTGCGGCTCCCTTGTCCTATGATGCGGAAATCTGCAAAGGAGACATTTTTGTGAACGATATGTTCAATCTGTACAAGTACGAAAATATGCTTTATACCATGCGTCTGACGGGAAAGGAGATACGCGATGCCCTAGAGATGTCGTATGGTTTGTGGACTAACTGGATGAAGTCTCCGGACGACCATATCCTTCTCCTCCGTGAGAAGCACCGTGAAGGTGCTACGGATAGGGGATCATTCAAGAACTTCAGTTTCAATTTCGACTCTGCGGCAGGCATTGTCTATACGGTGGATGTGACCAAGCCGGATGGAGAGAAGGTAGCCATTCTCAGTATGGCGGACGGTACTCCTTTCGATATGGATAAAATGTATAAGGTGGCGGTGAATTCTTATCGCGGAAACGGCGGCGGCGAATTGTTGACAAAGGGTTCCGGTATCTCGCAGGATGAATTGAAGGAGCGCGTTATCCACTCTACGGATAAGGACTTACGTTATTATCTGATGCAGTACATCGAGCGGAAAAAGGTGATTGAACCACGTGCGCTGAACCAGTGGAAGTTCATTCCCGAAGAGTGGGTGGTTCCGGCTGCCAAGCGTGATTATGAGTTCTTGTTTGGTAAAGTTAAGGAATAATTCACTATCTTTGCGGCTCAAAATCTATAGCATAAGTTTTTGGACGTGAAGCAGAAGAAAAAAATTATAGGCGCATTGAGCTTGCTGGTACTGTTTATCATGTACCAGGCAAGCATCATCGCGTTCACCCACGTCCATTATGTGAATGGGGTGATGATAACGCACTCGCACCCTTTTCATGGCACACACTCTCACTCCCAGACTTCCCTTCTGGTCATCGGGCATCTGTCGGCATTCTACTCTTCCGGGGTGGATGTGCATGAAGTTCAGCACCCGATGCGTCCTTTGCTGGCCATGCTCAGAGCCAAACCGGCAACACCTACCGTAAAGGGGGAAGTAATACGTACCCTTTCCCTTCGCGCTCCTCCCGCTCTTTTTTCATACTCATTAGGTTTAAAAACGCCTGGATTTTCGCATGTACACGCCAGGCATTTGGTTCCTTAATGACCGGCATTTCAGCGAATGAAATGCGGCATTTAGGGTTATTATCATTAGTGTCCCATAAAAAATAGGGACTAGTTAAACATTAAATAAATTTGGCCCATTTGGTCCGAAACGGTCTTTGTCATATTGAAATTTAGTTTTGTCGAAGAGGTCTTTCAAGTGCGTTTTGTCA